>JASMTM010000250.1:0-5239 GCA_041694295.1 Petrotogales bacterium | reverse complement strand
TGCGCTAGAAAACTATGATGATTTTTCTACAAATCTATCCAAAAATAATATTCCGACAGAGTTGTTTGAAGAAAATCTTTCAGCGCTTTTGTCTTTAAACTCGACAGGGGTTCAGTTTATGCAACTTACTGAAAAGAGATGGCTGAAAGTCCCAACATTATTTGAATTTAGTGATAATAATCCTTTATTGGTCTGTTCTAATTTGAGAAAAGTTGTTTATCATGGTGAAAAAACACCTGAGAAGTTTAGACAACAGCATCAAAGCCATCTGGGTAGATTAGATCTCTTTGAAACACCTGAATCTGAATCGATAGGCCTTACTTATTATATGGTCTCAGGTGCGAAATATGATGCCAATAACCTAACGATAATTCCTGGTAAATCAAAAAACGTAGAGAATCTACTCAGCTATTCAACAAAGATGGTTCCTTACATACATTATTCGGATAGCACAAGGGTTATGATGGGGGGGAAGAATCTTAAGCAAGCGTTAAGAGTAACTGAAAATGAATTTCCCATCGTAAAAACAGGAACAGAAAAAGAAATCGATTTCCAGGAAGGAGTCAACGCCTTTGCAGGCTATTCTCTTTATTATGGTCTAAATTTTGAGGATGGGATCGTTGTTTCTAAGAGCTTTGCCAAAAAAATGTCGGTTAAAGTAAATGAGCCATTAGTTATTAAAGATAGTATCCCTTTACCTATCTATTACGAAATATACAAAACAAAAAATATATTGGTCATAGAAGGGAAGAATTCTGAAAGTTCCATACCAACAAGGATTGTATATACATTCAAAAAGAACAAAGATGATAAATTTTACTATGATTCTCCGGTACTTGTAAGATGTGTTTATGAGAAAAAGTCAGATAATTGGAAAAAGTTGACCGGTTCTTGCTGCAGTTTTGGCTATTCTGAAAGATATCCTGCAAAGTTTTCTGGGGAACTTAACGAAAGCTGGCTCAAAATAACTAATTTAATTACGTGCAGTTTGAAGGATTTCAAAAATGGGATTGAACAAGACAATCTTGATGACATTAAAATGAGTTCAGTTGAAATTTCTGTACCTGTTGAAGTTACAAAACCTCTAGAGGTGGGGGATAAGATAACAGGTCGTCATGGTAATAAAGGAACAATATCCAAAATAATTCCAGATAAAGAGATGCCCTATGTTTTAGAAAAAAATGAAAAGAGGCACCTTGAAATGATTCTGAGTCCTATGAGTGTTATTACAAGAATGAATTTGGGGCAGCTGCTTGAGACTCACTGTTCGCTTGCCAATATAGAGAAGGCGGAACCTTTTAAAAACGTTAATATTAACGAGCTTAAGAAAAAATTGAACAATCTGAGTATTAAAAAGGACAAGGATAAACCAGGTATGTTCACCTTGTATCTGAATAAAAAGAAATTCCCTGCTACTGTAGGCTATCAATATTTTGTTCGATTAGATCATTGTGTGAGGGATAAGCTTCATGTTGTTTCAAAGGCTAAAGTATCAAAATCAACGGGGCAACCTTTAAAAGGAAGAAGTAACAAAGGTGGTCAACGCATAGGCGAAATGGAGTTCTGGACACTATTCGATCATAATGCACTGGAAGTTATAAACCTTTTTTCAAAAACAAACCTTAAAACATGGAAAGAAAAGGAATTGTATTTGAATGTTTTTAATTATCTATTTTATGAATATCAGGGAAAAACGCTTAAGAGCAAATACTCTAATGGAAAATTTTTAACAGAGTTATCAAAGGATAATGTCGATGAGAATGTAATACCCAAGAACATTACAAAAGCGGTGAAAAAAGCTAAGAGATTTGCCAAAAATGATGAGAAAAAACGACAAAAAGCGTTGTTAGCTGGAAAAAATGGTTATATAAGAAAACACATGCTAGGTAGAAGAACTCATTATTCTGGTAGAGCTACCATTGTACCTGCTGTGGACCTGGATATTGATCATGTTTATTTACCCGTTGATTTTGCGCTTGAATGGATAAGTAATGTTCATATTTCAAAAAGTGACAGGCTGTTAATTCAGGAAGGAGATATGAATAAGAGAAAAAATATAGCAGAAAAATTCAATGAAATTGTTAATCAAGAAGAACTTATGGTTCTTATAAACAGGCAACCATCACTTCATAAGCATAGTATTCAATCGAGTCATCCAATTTTCTGGGAACATTTTGCAATTGGTTTTCCTATTATGTTATGTGAGGGTTTTGGCGCAGATTATGATGGTGATACTGTTGCTGTGTATTATCCGGTAGAACAGGAAAAAGTGAAACATGAAATGAAACAGATGTTACCACACAATAATCCTTTCAAAATAGGTAACAGGGACGTTGTGTTCTCTACCGGTCAGGATATGACATATGGAGAATACATTATCTCAAATAAAAAAAATGGCAAATCAAAGACGCAGCAATCTGTTAATGATATTATTATGAAAACTCCTTTAGACGATTTACCAAGCAAACTTCTTTCATGGCAAAAGAAACGACTCAAGAAAGGAACAGAAAGCGGATTGAGTGTCTCTTTTTTTGAGGCTATGGATATTTCAGGCAATATGGAAGCGATAAAGGGTTCAGGCGCTCGTGGTAAAGACGAAAACTTTGAGCAAATGAGTAAAGAGATTTCATTGACTGCCGGGAAGGCCAAACCATTTTCTAAAGGACTCACAAAAAAATGGTATATAGGTCTGAATAATGACCACTTCAATTCTATCCTGGTAGTGAGAGGAAGAAAATCATTGATAGACAAGAAACTCCATGTGGCTAATGCTGGTTATTTTACAAGAAAACTAGTCGAATTTCTTTATCCTATCAAGGTTAGTGAATCTGATTGTGGTACAAATGACGGTATTGTATTTCAAAAAAGCGATTTTAATGTTATTAATTTAGAAAAGATTGTTATGGGTAGATACGTAAAACTTAAAAAAACAGATGACTGGACCCTGGTAACAGAAGATAATATAAATAACTTCGAAAATAGTAAAATCATTCTTAGGAGCCCTGTAAAATGTAAAGCACAGGATGGAGTTTGTGCAAAATGCTGCGGGATTGAACCATCGACTGTAAACAGAGAACACAAAGTTGGAGATTTCGTTGGTGTGTTGGCAGGGCATACGATAGGAGAACGGGGTACACAGTTATCAATGAAAACCTTTCAAACTGGAGAGACAGACTTTAATATGGATAAAATCTCCAGGGAATTCTTTAACAGAAATTCCGATAATTACAGGGATTATCTTAAACGTTTAGCCACTAAAGGCATTAAAGAAGCAATGGGCGTTGAAGATGTTAAAAAGGATGATAAAAATATTCTTGATGTCATTGATGTGTCATCCATACATCTTGAAATTCTTTTTAAACATTTGGATTCGTGCAATATACATAAAGAAAGTGAAATGAAAATATTTATTCAAAATCCTGAGAATTACGGATTGTTTTCTGCTCTTTCTTTCGAAGGATTTGATTCAGTGCTGAAAAAGATTGTTGATGATAATACTATTTTTGAGGAGAAATCGCCAAAAACTTTCTATGCTCTCAAGCCTGGAAAAGTAAAATGGAGTGATGAAAATGGCTAAAAGAAAAACCACTAAAAGGCAGAAGAATAAAAATCAAACAGCTGGAAAAATTGAACGAGCTGCACAACGTAGTTTTCAAAGTGATCCTTATGGAGAACTGGCAATTGACGAAGAACACGTTGATACAGAAATTGACGATTTCCCAGAGATGGAAGATCAAAATGATGATGAGCATAAAGATGAATTACTTCTTGAAGGATTTAAAAAGGTTCATGTAGGGGATCTTTTTGCTAATATTCCATCAATTCATAAAGCAGTTTCTGAAAATCGCATTAGTTTGCTTTTGCTGAAAACTAAAGAGGGTTTCATATGTCAGAAAAGGGGTTACAGAGTTTTCAAGTATTCAAAAAAAGTCAGCAGGAGATATGAATGGCAATATCTAATTGATGATACTTTATCCACACTTGGTAGAGCAATTGAATATTTCATGAATGGGTTTTTTTCTTTTGAAGAACCAAAAAAGGAATACTTGAAAAATTTCTTGCCATCAAAATATCATTTTAGAGAGAAAAATACGAAAAGCAGTAGAATTGTAAGAAGTGTGTTCACTACTGGATATATAAGATTCTGGGATAGTAATGTATGGAATCTTAGTGTATTAACTCCAGCAGGTAGAGTGAATCAAAGTAAGAATGCCATGAGTTTATTTAGGATCGCTCTTGGCAAAAAAAGAGATTTAAAAAAGAGTTTTATTAATAAAATCAATGATGATACAGTTGATGAGGATTTTAAACTGAAGAATTCACGAAACAATAGAAATTTCTTTGAAAAACTATTAGAAGTTGATAGAAATTTATTCGAAGAAGCTGTTGGAATATCTGCTAGTAAATTAATTGAAAATCTAAACTCTTCACCAATTTTTATTGAAATTGTGAAAAAGATTAGAGGTATGCAAAATGAAAAATAAACTGGTTAAAGTCTCTCTCATAGAAAGTAAGAATAACGAAGATGATAAAACTATTGAGAAAATTGTTAGAACGATTACTGATAACAAAGAAGATCTTAAGGGAAAAATCGAATTTAATTTTATAAAGGAGTCTGAAATTTCTGATGATACTGACTTGTATCTGGCAAATTATAAAATAGTAAATAATGTCGACGTGAAACATTTTTCTAAACTCTCTGGTAAAACTATTCTTTTCTTTGAGAACGGGTTGAATGCTGACGTTATTGGCTGTGCACAGGAGCTTTCTGGATTTGGTGTTTTCCCGATTGATAGATTCTATGGCAATAGAAAAGAATATTCAGAAATCGCAAGATTTGAAGAGACATTGAAAAATATTTTAAGGGAAAAAATTAGTGAAAGAGTTCCCGAGTATGAGCAATATAAAAATATTGACTGGAAAATTAATTATGAAAGAGAAGCTTCCGACAAAACACTGACGCTGTTTTCCGATAAGGCAATTAGAAAGACTTTTGCACTCACCAATAGAATAGTTGAAGTTGTTAAACCTTATGTTTGCACTATTAAATCACTTGCAAGGAAAAATCTTTCAAGGAAATTGATCAGATATGAAGGTATGAATATTGACAATTATCAAAATATCGAAAATATATATAATTACATAAACGAAGAAGTGAATAAGACTACTGTTAAAACAATTAGGAGCATTTTGATTACAGGACCTACAGGAAGTGGAAAAACATTACTTACGAAATACA
>JASMTM010000249.1:0-3978 GCA_041694295.1 Petrotogales bacterium | reverse complement strand
CAGGTTTCTTAGTTAAGTAACATCGAAAAAACATACTGGGGTGATATCGTGATAATCGACAATGTTATAGGCAAATATCTTACCAAAAAACAACAAAGACGACTACTGCTGCTAACGTCGTTGCAATGGATGGCAGTTGCTGCAGGTGTTATGATCCTTTCTCTTACCTTACCAGCGATAATCAAAGATCTCCCTGGTGGATCAGAAATGCAGGGAACACTGGCAAGTTCTGTATTCATGGGTATGTTAGTTGGTGCTTTAACTTCCGGAACGCTTTCAGACAGGTTTGGAAGAAAGATCACAAATATCATTTTTTTGGTAAATGCAATCATTTTCACATTCCTGAGTGGCATGTCACACAGTGCAACACATTTTGCGATCTTCAGATTTTTTTCTGGTATAGGTTTTGGTGGCTTATTACCGGTTGTCAACGCATATTTGTCGGAGTTCAGTCCAATTAAAAATCGTGGGAGATATCTTACACTACTTGAATCGAGCTGGGCAGTAGGTAGCATTATTATAGGTTTATTTTCTGTATTGACTGTAGATTCAATAGGATGGCGGCCGTCATATTTAGTGCTTGCGGGTTATAGTCTAATTTTGCTTTTCATCGCATTTATGCTTCCTGAAAGTCCAAAATTTGCTTATATAAAAGGTGGAAAAAAGGCACTTGAAAAAGTCCTGGATAATAAAATTGAAGAAAATATTGAAATGCATGAACCCAAAAAAATTCCTTTACTTCAATTAATAAAAGGCAAATATCTGCCAAGAACAATAATGATATGGCTCGCCTGGTTTAGTGTTAGCTTTTCTTATTATGGGATTTTCACCTGGGCACCTAAACTGTTCGAAGCTAAAGGGCTCTCAGCTGTATCAGCTTCCTGGTATACATTTTTCATGCTGTTAATGCAGCTACCCGGCTATCTGTTAGCTACATATTTCATAGATAAAATTGGTAGAAAGAAAACAGGTATCTTTTTCTTTTCTGGTACCGGCATTGCCATACTCTTACTTCTCTTTGTAAATACCCAATCTCTTCTATTCACTTTTGCTGTTGTGATGTCAATATTCAATATGGGAGCATGGGGACTTGTTTACGCATACACTCCAGAATTGTACCCCACTGAAATGAGATCAAGGGCAAATGGAACATCGGGGGTAATGGCGCGTGCTTCAGGAATAATTGCTCCCTACTTCACTGCCAGTTTGATGGCAATGGGGAATGTGTTTGGAATAACTACAATTACGCTCACCATCATGCTTATTATGTTAATAACAGCATTTTTCATTTCCAGATTTGGTATAGAAACAATGAACAAAGCTATTGAATAGCAAAAAGAGTATTTAATAAAAAGCAGGCGATTAATCGCCTGTTTTTTATTATCTCCTTAAATTATCATTTCACTATTATATTCATTATTTTATCCTTTATGTATATAACCTTTCTAATATTTCTTCCTTCAATGTACCTGGCAAGTCTTTTATCTTTCTTTGCTTTTTCAAGTATTTTTTTCTGTCCGGCATCTTTGTTAACTTGAACCTTGCCTCTCATCTTTCCATTTATTTGAACGGGAACTTCTATCGTGGCAATCTCCTCGTATTTTTCATATCCCTCAGGGAAACCAGAATCGAGTATCGTTCCTTTTCCACCCTTCATTTCATTTATTTCTTCGCTGATAAAAGGAGCAAAGGGGGAAAGCAATTTAGCGAGATCAAGGACCATCTTTTTTTCAATATGCTCTTCTTTCATTGCTTCATTTATGAACTCCATAATCGCTGCGACAGCGGTGTTGTATTTGATATTTTCTATTGAATAGCTGACTTTATCCACAGTTTCTGCCATTTTAATTTTTAGATCTATTGAACTCTCTCCTTCAGGCAAATTTGCTACATCCCAGACCCTGTTCAGGAACCTTTTGGTAGCATCCATACCGCTGTCTCTGAAATCGCCGCCTTCCAAAAAATTACCCATAAACATCAAATATGTTCTCAAAACATCAACACCATGGGTATCAAAATAATCATTTGGATTGACGGTATTCCCCTTTGATTTGCTCATCTTCTGACCGTCTTTTATTATCAAACCATGACCTCTAAAAGATTTAAAAGGTTCTTCGAATGGTAAATAACCTAGATCATGCAAAGCCATGGTTATAAATCTCGAATACATTAAATGAAGATTTGCATGTTCATTACCTCCAATGTACATATCAACTGGTAACCACTTCTTTACCAATTCTAAATCAAAGGGCTTTTCAACATCATTTGGTGAAACGTATCTAAGGAAATACCATGCAGAATCCAGAAAATTGTCACTTACATCAGTCTCTCTTCTAGCGGGCCCCCCGCATTTGGGGCATGTGGTGTTCACAAAATCTTTTTTTCGAGCAAGAGGTGCCAGGCCGCTACCATCAGGTATGAAATCATCAGTCTGTGGTAGCTCAACAGGCAGTTCCTCCTCAGGAACAGGAACGGTGCCACATTTATCGCAATACACTATTGGAATAGGTGGTCCCCAGTAACGCTGCCTTGAAACACACCAATCATGCAGATGGTAATTTACTGTCTTTTTCATGTAATCACTGACTTCGTCTAGCTTTTCGATGAAATCTTCACTTTTCCAACCAGTATACTCTTCACTGTTCATCATTTTTCCTTTTTCTGTGCAAGGAAGACTATCTTTATCACAATCGATGACTTGTTTTATTTCAAGCCCATATTTCTGGGCAAAATCATAGTCTCTTTCATCATGTGCAGGAACAGCCATAACAGCTCCCGTTCCATATTCTGCCAGTACATAGTCACCAATCCATATGGGAAGCCTTTCTCCAGTTAATGGATGGATTGCATAACTACCTGTAAACATACCTTTTTTTGAACGTGTAATTGATGTACGTTCAGCTTCATCCATTTTATTTACGCGTTCAATGAACTCTTTGAACTCTTCACTTCTGTCATCAGCAACCAATTCTTTGGTATATTTGTACTCGGGAGCAAGCACCAGATAGGTAACTCCATAAATTGTGTCAGGTCTTGTCGTAAAGGTTTCTATCTCAAGATCCATATCTTTTGCGTGAAATACTACCGTTGCTCCTTCAGATCTGCCTATCCAGCTTTTTTGGATATTTTTTGTTACCTCAGTCCAATCAAGTTTATCCAGATTATCGAGCAATCTATCTGCGTATTTCGTTATTCTGAAAAACCACTGACTCATTTCTTTTTTTTGTATCTCCGTATCACAGCGTTCGCATTTTCCATCAATTACCTGTTCATCTGCCAGAACAGTTTTGCAGGATGGGCACCAGTTAACGGTTGAATCCCTTTTTTCTGCAAGTCCTGCCTTAAATAACTTAATAAATATCCACTGAGTCCATTTGTAATAATTTTGAGATGATGTTATTACCTCGCTGGACCAATCAAATATATTCCCTATCTTCTTCAACTGTTCATCTCTGAAATACTTAATGCTCTTCGGTGTTAACTCAAAGGGATTTTTTCCTATCTTCAGTGCATAATTCTCACTGTGAATACCAAAGGCGTCAAAACCTATTGGTTCGTAAACATCGTATCCCCTGAGTTTCATATATCGACCGTAAACATCCGACCCTATGAAAGAATACATATTCCCGATGTGTAACCCCGATGCTGAAGGATAAGGAAACATCATCAAATTGTAGAAAGGTTTTTTTGATTTATCTAAATTCACCTTAAAATAATCTTTTTTCTCGTATCTATCCATCCATTTGCGCTCTACCTTTTTAAAATCGTACATAAACATCCTCCTTAAGGGCTAATACCTTGAACATATGACCTTTTCAGAATTATATCATAGTTGAAATCTTCGAGAAAAAAAGAATTGTCAATAAAAAAGAAATTTTCAATGAAATCCTATAATAAAAGCCTCGCAAAGCGAGGCTAAGTTGGGGATGGAAATGATATTCTTTTGTTGGTGGCGAGGGACAGAATCGAACTGTCGAC
>JASMTM010000248.1:0-3320 GCA_041694295.1 Petrotogales bacterium | reverse complement strand
CCAACGCTCTTCTGGCACGTCCTTCCAGATCGATATCTTTTTATAATCTCTCATACAAACCCTCCAATTTATATATATAATTGTTCAAATAATTCTCTAATTTCCTTTGATTCTCTAATAATATCAAGACTCAAGCTTGCATGATTTTTTGTGTATCCGTTTCCGATGATCATGTTGATATCTTTTCCTACTCCCTCAGCACCCAGGGCAGCACGGGTAAAATCGGTGGCCATACTGAAAAAATAAACAGTACCTTCATCTTTTGTGATAAGTATTGAAGACATTTCCGTTGCTTCTACATTTACATTGTTTATTACAACATCACATAATTCTCCGCTTGTTACTTCTTTAACGCCTTCCAGTACATCAACGGGTATTTTTGCATTAGCAACAATGACATCTGTAGCGATGCCCAGTTTTTCAATTCTTTTAGCGGTTTTCAATGAGTTTTCAACCACTATTACTTTACCGGTATTGCCCACAATTTTACTTGCCTGATATGCACAAAGAATTCCTGATTTTCCCCCGCCGCCTATAATACATACATTCATACCGGGTTTTACCAGTTTTTTTACCTGTGCAGGGGCGCCAGCAACATCCAGTACTGCGAGAGCAAGTTTTTGGGGAATATCTTCAGGTAATTTCGTATATATACCGCTTTCAAAGAGTATTGCCTTTCCTTTAATATCTACCTGATCGGTAACAGAGTTTATTTTTATAATCTCATCAATCCTAAGTGGTGTAAGAGAGAGAGATACGAGAGTGGCTATCCTGTCTCCAACTTTTATTGGACGATTTGAGAGTTCCGGTCCTATTTCGCGAATCCTTCCAACAAGCATACCCCCGGAACCGGTGACAGGATTTTGCATTTTCCCTCGTTCTTTAACAATACCTTCGATGGTTCTGGATATTCTATCGAGATCTCCATTACAGGATTCCTTTATTTGTGTAAAACTTGCTGAATCGATGTTCAAAGTCTCCACATCTATCAGTATTTCATTTGAATAAATCTCCATCTGATTGTCGATCTTTAATGCTGACTGTGGTAGTGAACCTTCTGGTTCGATTACTCTGTGAATACCGTAAGGAGATCCTTTTTTCATGGGTTACCTCCTGATGTTAAGAATTTTTCTTGCTTCGTCAGGTGTTGCCACTTCTCTGTCAAGCTCGTTTGCTATCCTCACGATTCTTTCTACGAGTTGGACATTGGATGTAGCCAGTTCGCCTTTTCGATAATATATATTGTCTTCAAAACCAACTCTTACATGTCCGCCCATTACGATGGCATGAGTAGCAAGAAGCAATTCATATTTACCAATTCCTGCAACTGTCCAGGTGCATCCTGGTGGAATACTCTCAACCAGATAGACAAGATCTCTAAACTTACCAGGAATAGCTCCAGGTACACCCATCACGAAATCAAAATGTAAGGGAAGCTCAAGAATTCCTTTCTTAACCAGATAAAGAGCGTTGTTTATCATTCCTCTATCAAAAACTTCAATTTCAGGTTTTATATTTCTTTCGTTCATTTCTTTCGCAAAACGCAAAATATAGTCCATGGGATTGCTAAAAATACTGTCACCAAAATTGCACGTGCCAGTGGTCAATGTAGCCATCTCTGGATTGATTTTTAAAGGCTGTAACCTTTCTTCTATATCATGCCAGACAGCTCCACCCGTTGAAGGTTGAACGATTATGTTGCACTTCTTTTCTATAAGTTTTTTGATTTCGGAATAAATTTTTTGAGACTGGGTGGGAGTGCCGTCGCTTTCTCTGGCATGAACATGAACAATGGAAGCCCCTACTTCATAACATTTGTAAGCTTCTTCAGCAATCTCTTCAGGAGTGACAGGCAGATTCGGTTGCATATCCTTTGTAACTTCAGCTCCTGTCAAGGCGGCTGTAATAACTAATTTATCCATTACTTCACCCCCTCTGTTTTTCCTTTGTAACCACGCATGTACCACTTGCTTTGCATACGATAACCGGTTCTTTTAGTACTTCAGCTGCGGAGTCAGATATATCCGGTCTTGCCTTAATGACTTTTTTTGCTTCAAATGACATTTTTCTGGAAGTGTTTCCTGTTTTCTCTATTCTTCCGGTAAATTCAATAAAATCTCCGACAAAAACTGGCGCAAGAAATTCAATGTTGTCATAAGCTTTAAAAAGTCCTTCATCACCATCGTTACGTATAAGCAGTTCAGTTGCTACGTCACCAAAATATTGAAGAAGTTTTGCACCATCTACAAGCCCTCCGCCGTAATGAGCATCGTGGAAACTCATTCTTGTTCGAATAGTTACTTCTTTCATCATATCCCTCCTATTTTCATGTTCTACCTTCCAAGAGAGTTTATCAAGAACGAATATTAGCAATCTAAAAGAAATGTATCGTGAAAGTTTATTCTATATGCATTATTCTACTTTATACCCGGCCTTCTGAAAAGTGAAGCCGGGTATTAATATTCATAAAATAGAATTTTGATAATGGTTAACGATATTCAGAGCAGATAAAAAACTTCACAAAATAGGATAAAACTATTGTATAAATCAATTATAAGATTTCATTATCTCTCTGTCTTCATTCATGAGGTGTTCAGCGAATGAATACATATCAGCTTTTTTCCAGAAAGATAGTTTTTGATGAGCATTGAAGTACTTTAATGGAATTGGGTGTGTTCCTATGACAACGGGAATATCGTAATAACTCTCTATGAACTCCTTAAAATGTCGGATCCTGGGACATGGAGGGTATCCAACGACTAACCCTGTTGCTAGATGGATTACTTCAGCTCCGTTCTTTTTCATTTCTTCAGGAACATATTCTACATTTCCACCAGGACAGCCACCACAGTAAGAATAACCCACAAGTTGCAGATCTTCTTCATAAGGATAAAGGGCAAAGCCGCCCACATGTTCACGCATAGCTCTAAAACATTTTCCTCCCCCACAGCTTTGATAACGTCCACAAATAATAATACCAATCTTTTTCATAAAAATCCCCCCTCTTATACCTGATAACAAGATTATAACAGTTAGCTTTAAGGCAATTTAATCGGACTCAAAAGGATGAATTTTGGAGGTGAGTTAAGGGAAGCTAAATTTTATTATTAATTATCCTGTGGTTCACAAACACAGCGGTTTTTTATAAGGAAGTAAATTTACGATAGCTAAAATTTTTACTGTGTTGTTTTACTTTGCCTTATTGGTAAGCTAACGCTCAACGAGCAAGAATTTGAATTAATCATAAGGATGCAAAAAAGGTTGTCTGTCAGTAGTAATCGTAAATTATATACTGTGATTCTTCATAATTACTTCTAAAC
>JASMTM010000247.1:0-17614 GCA_041694295.1 Petrotogales bacterium | reverse complement strand
GATGCGAATACAGCTGCACTATGATAATAAATCTTTTTGTTTCTGTCTATCAAATAAAAGTTTAGTCTATTTTTAATGAGAAAATCAGTTATGAAGGATATACCCTTTTCATTACCTTCAATACCAAATATAGTATTGTTAAGCACTTTCGGTTCCATAAACCTTTTTTTTATTGAAAGATTTGGATGAAGGCTTACAGTACCCTTTTGCGCTTTTGCTGCTTCCTCAAAAATTTCGCTTGTCAGTACTCCACTGAAGTGAATAAAATTATCGATTTCTTTATTGGATTCCCAGAGTTGCTCAAATACTTTTCGAATTTCATCATCCTTAACCGCTATCAAAACAGTTCCTTTAAGCAGAGAAAAGTTCTTTGAATTAGCAGCCTTGCCGGCATCTAAATATTTAACCAGTGCTTTGGCTTTTTCTGGGTCTTTGTCAATTATGTAATCAATCTCATAACCCTTCGATACTAAAAATGATGAAAATAAACTACCTGTTTTTCCCGCACCAATCAACGAAATACTCATACAGCTCACTCCTACACTGAAAATTATATCAAATAAAGTGAATATGGGTGGCTTAATAGTTCATCACAGTACTCTACAAAGCCAGTCTGATATAATTTATACGAAAAACAGTATTATTAAGGAGGTATAGTCAGATGAAATTAATAGAATCTGTTCCTAATTTTAGTGAAGGAAAAAGAAAACATATTGTTGAAGCAATAGTTGAGGAAGCACGTAAGGTTAAAGGAGTTATGATTCTTGATTATTCCAGTGACCCAGATCATAATCGTTCTGTAGTGACAATGGTGGGAGAAGTAGATCCCATGATTCAGGCACTTTTCAATATGACCAAAAAAGCGTCAGAAACTATAGATTTAAGAGAACATTCAGGTGAACATCCGCGAATGGGTGCCACCGATGTTGTTCCACTTGTTCCAATAACCAATGTAACGAAGGAGGAATGTATAGAGCTTTCAAAGATTCTTGGAGAGAGAATAGCTGATGAATTAAGAATCCCGGTTTATCTTTATGAAAAATCTGCTACCAGCAAAGAAAGAAAGAACCTTTCGAAGATAAGAAAGGGAGAATTTGAAGGTTTTAAAGATAAAATAAAGAAGGAAGAATGGAAACCTGATTACGGAAAAGCGGAGATTCATCCCAGTGCTGGAGTTACCGCCGTTGGGTGTCGCGAATTTTTAATTGCTTATAACGTAAATCTCGGTACAGATAATATTGATATCGCTAAAAAGATTGCGAGAGCGGTAAGACATATCAATGGTGGTTTTCGGTATGTTAAAGCATTGGGTTTTGCGCTGGAAGAAAGAGGCATTGTTCAAGTATCAATGAATCTAACAAATTACAAAAAGTCTAAGATTCACAGAGTCTTTGAATTGATAAAGCTTGAGGCTGAACGTTACGGAGTTCCTGTTTTGGGGACTGAAATAGTTGGAATGGTACCACTGGATGCACTTGTAGATGTAGCAGATTTTTATTTGAAACTGGAAGGTTTTGATATGAAGAACATAATCGAGCATAAGATTATGGAGGAATTGATGAATGATGAAGGTTGATTTATTGTTGAAGAAAATTGGAGAACTTGCATCTCCTGGAGGGCAATCTGTTCTCAGAGGAAAAGAAATGAATAATATCGATGTAAAAACTAACGTAAATGTTGGCATTACTAGTGGGAAAGTCACTTATGTTGGAAGTGAGGAAATCGAAGCCAGCAAAGTGATTGATTTAGAAGGAAGAGTGGTCACACCAGGATTTGTGGATTGCCATACACACATTCCTTTTGTAGGAAGCCGTAGTGATGAATTTCTTATGAGACAGCAGGGATCAAGCTACATGGAGATAATGGAAAAAGGTGGAGGAATTCTCTCAACTGTTAAAGAAGTAAGAGAGGCTAGTGAAGAAACGCTAATTAGTAGTAATTTAAGAAAGCTTAAGAAGATGCTTTTCCATGGAGTGACAACTGTGGAGGGGAAAAGTGGTTATGGTCTCAATAAAGAGACAGAATTAAAGCAACTTTCTGTTTTGAATGAACTCAATAAGCTTTCAAAGGTTGATGTGGTTTCAACATTTCTTGGTGCACACGCATTACCGACTGAATACAGCAATAAAGAGGAATATCTGGATGATGTAGTGACTTACATAGATGACGTATATGGGTTGACAGACACTGTCGATGTTTTTTGTGAAAAGGGTGTGTTTGAGCCTGAACTTGTTGAACCTTTTTTGAAAAAATTTATGGAAAAAGGTTTTAGATTAAGACTGCATGCTGATGAACTGGCTGAATCAGGCGCTGGAAAACTTGCTGTTAAGCTGGGAGCGATTTCGGCAGATCATTTGATCTCAGCAGATAACGAGACAATTCGCGCACTTGGAAAGAGTAATACTGCTTCCGTCATATTACCTGCTACCTCTTTTTTCCTGAATGAAAAGTATGCTTCGGGCAGGCAATTGATAGATGAAAATTGTATACTGGGACTTGCTTCTGATTTCAATCCAGGTTCTTCAAATATTTTTGATCCACTGTTTGTTATTCATCTGGCTACTACAAGATGTGGGCTGACTGTTGAAGAGGCCCTTACTGCCTATACAGTAAATTCCTCTTATGTGCTGGGAATTGAACATAGAAAAGGACGAATAAAACCAAACTATGATGCTGACCTAGTCATTCTGGATTTGAGTAGTTACAGAGAAATACCGTATATGTTTTCTCAAGACATTGTTTATAGTGTCATTAAAAGCGGTGAACTGATTACTAATGAATGCTGAAATATTTATTGTAGGTAAGCCAAAAACGCCTTTTATAAGGGCTGCCATTAAGAGATATATAACCTGGATAAAGCCATATTTGAATCTGAAGATAAATGTAATTGAGGCTGTTAATAAAAAAACAAAAAGTATTGATGAAACGAAAAGGATAGAATCAGAGAGTATTTTAAAGAAACTGGAGAAAGATTCAAAAAAAATTCTTTTGGATGTCCGTGGTGAGCTTCAGACATCATCACAATTTGCAACTTTTATTAAAACGTGGCAGAATAGTGGTAGAGAAAAATTAAATTTCATTATAGGTGGAGCTTTTGGTTTCTCAAAGGAAATTTATGAAAAGAACTGGAACCGCTTATCGTTGTCACCAATGACATTAACCCATGAAATGGCTCTTCTTTTTTTACTAGAACAGGTTTACAGAGCTGAAACGATAATAGTTGGAAAGAGATATCATTACTAATTTTGGAGGTGTTTGACTACAGTGGGAGACCCTGGTAGTACCGGAGATCCTTTGTCTGTTATATTAAATTTGCTTTTCCTCGTGTTTTTACTTTTTCTTTCGGGGTTATTTTCAGGTTCTGAAACTGCTCTTACCTATATAAGCAAATTGAAACTGAGAACGTTAATTGAAAAGGAAAAGGGAAATTTAAAGAAGAAAGCGTTACATATGGCACTTATAAGACCTAACAGAGTACTAACAGTAATACTGGTCATGAACAATCTAGTAAATATCCTTGCATCCTCCGAAGCTACTTTATTGACACTACAACTATTACCTGATAGTCCACAGGGCATAGCAGCTGCAATCGTTACAGGAGTAATGACTTTCTTGATTCTGGTTTTTGGTGAAATAACACCTAAAATATTTGCAAGAGAAAATTCGGAAAAACTGGTACCCAAGGTAAGTGTAATCATTTTTGTTTTATCGAAGATTCTGAGACCTGTAATATGGGTACTAATGCACATATCTAATATTTTTATAGTAATTCTTGGTGGGAAAAGAATGAATGAAACACCTTTTATTACTGAAGGAGAAATAGTTTCTGCAGTCGATTATGGACACGAAGATGGAATATTACAGGCTGAGGAAAGAATTATGATGAAACGATCTCTTGAACTGAAAGAGATCTCGGTAAAGGAAATAATGACACCAAGGGTAGAAATAGTATGCGTTGATGAAAATACTTCGATTCGCGAATTTATAAAAGTGGTAAGAAAAGAAGGTTATTCTAGAATACCTATTTACAGAACAAATATAGATCGAATTGTAGGGATATGTTACGCCAAGGATCTTTTTATATTTTTTTCAAGCGAATCTGAGGAGGAGTTACTTTTGAACAAACCGGTAAAGGAAATCATGAGACCACCTTATTTCATCCCGGAAACAAAAAAGCTTGATGATTTAATGAGAGAATTCAAAAAGAGGAAGATTCATCTGGCTGTTGTAATTGATGAATACGGTGGTACTGGTGGTATAGTAACTCTTGAAGATATTTTAGAAGAGTTCACTGGTGAAATACTTGATGAATATGATGTTGAATCAGAGGAACTTACGATAAGAAAAGTTGATGAGGATGAATATATTGTTGATGGTATGACACCCATAAACGATATTGAAAGAGAACTTGATGTGGAATTTCCAGAAACTGATTTTGAAACGATTGGTGGTTATTTGCTGGAAGTACTTGAACGATTTCCAAGACTTGAAGAAGAAATTGAAATAAATGGATTCAGATTTAAAATAATGGCTGTTACAAGAAACCGAATAGAAAAAATCAAATTGTATGTTAATAGAAAGAAGGAAGAAAATGAACAAGAAGAAGATTTTGATTGAGAAAGCTCGTTCAGTTTTAAGAAATTCATATTCTCCATATTCAAATCTTAAGGTGGCAGCAGCATTGTTAACTAATGATGGAACTATTTTTACTGGTGTTAATGTTGAGAATTCGTCTATAGGATTATCCATATGTGCTGAAAGAAGTGCCATGGTTAGCGCTGTATCAGCTGGATATCGATCATTTACAGCTATTGCTATAACGAGCAACAGAAAGGATCCCATTTCTCCCTGTGGGGCTTGTAGGCAGTTCATGGCTGAGTTTGGCAATTTTGAGGTGTTTCTTGTTGGTGAGGACAGGACAATAAACACAACGGTATATGAGTTATTGCCAATGAGATTTGAAATGGAGTGAAAAAAATGGAAAAAGAAGTTGAGAAAAAAACTATTTTTCGAGGAAATATTCTTAATATTGAGAAATATAAAGTGAAGTTAATAGATAATACGATAGCATCAAGAGAAGTTGCACGGTTTTCGGGAGCTGTCGGTGTTGTTTTGTTTAGCGAAAACAGGATCGTGCTTGTTGAACAATTTAGATTTCCTTTAGGGAAAAAAATTTTGGAGATTCCCGCTGGAAGACTGGAAAATGAAGAACCTCTTCATTGTGCAACAAGAGAGGTTAAGGAGGAAACAGGTTATAGCTGTAAAAACATCGAAAAGTTAACGGAGATTTACACCTCTCCAGGTTTTAGTGATGAGGTTATACACATATTTAAAGCTGATGTCAAGGATCATGGAGAACCAAAACCTGACCCTGGTGAATTTGTTGATGTGGTTGAATTATCTATCGAAGAATGCCTGAAAAGAATAAAAAATGGAGATATTAAAGACTCAAAAACGATTGCTGGTATACTATTTGCTGTAAAACTAAAGGAAGGTGACTGATTTGATTAGAGTGAGATTCGCCCCCAGTCCAACAGGTTTTTTGCATGTTGGTGGAGCCAGAACAGCACTGTTTAATTTCTTTTGCGCAAGACATAATGATGGAAAATTCATTTTAAGAATAGAGGATACTGATGTTGAACGTTCAACAAAGGAATCTGAGGAACAATTAATGAATGCTTTAATGTGGTTGGGCATAACGTGGGATGAAGGGCCCGACGTTGGTGGACCTTTTGGCCCTTACAGACAGAGCGAAAGACAGGATAAATATCAAAAAGCTGTACAGAAACTGCTTGAAAATGGAAATGCTTATGAAGTATTCGCTCATCCAGAAGAGATCGAAGAGATCAAAAGCAGGTTGCTTTCTGAAGGAAAACCACCCCATTATGAAAAAGAAATGTTTTCTGAGTTTGATAACAAAGAACGACGGGAGGAGTTTCAATCGAAAGGCATTTCCCCAGTAGTTTTTTTCAAGATGCCAAGAAGAGACTACAGCATTGTAGATATAGTAAAGGGTGAAGTGACATTTAAAAAAGGTGCTCTTGGTGATTTTGTGATTATGAGATCGTCTGGATTACCTATATACAATTTTGCTGTGGTTGTTGATGATATTGATATGGAGATCACACAAGTGATAAGAGGAGATGATCACCTTTCAAATACGCTGAAACAATTGGTTATTTACGAAGCGTTGGGAGTTAATCCACCTACATTTGCTCACATTTCAATGATACTCGGTCCTGATGGGAAGAAATTATCAAAGAGACATGGGGCTACTTCAGTCGAAGAATTTAAGGAAAAGGGATATATTCCTGAAGCCTTCACAAATTATCTTTCACTGCTGGGATGGTCGCATCCAGATGGAAAAGAGATAATGGATATCAATGAGATTATCAAAATGTTTACGATTGAACGTCTTCATTCAAGTCCTGCCATATTTGATGAAGACAAGGCCAGATGGATGAACGGTGTCTATATAAGAGAGCTATCACTGGAGAGGATAACAGAGCTTTCAAAACCATTCATTGTAAAGTCTGGATTGCTGAAAGAACAGGAAATTGAATCAAATGAGAAATGGCTTATAAAGGCGGTAGACTCAGTTAGAAAAAATGCGGAAACACTTGAAGACATTGCACAAAAACTCACCATTTATTTTGACGAACCGGATTACGAAAAAGTAACAATCGAAGAAGATAACGAAAAAAGAGTAAGTGGTGCTCTGGCTGTTATGAGGAGTAACCTTGACCATGTTGATAGTTGGAATCAATCGTCAATTATTAGTGCCGTTAAAGAAGCTATAAAAACAAAGGAACCGTCAAAGAAGGATTTTTATCATAACTTAAGAAAGGTTTTAACAGGTAAAGAAGAAGGACCTGAATTGATCGATATTATTTATCTTTTGGGCAGAAATGAGGTTATTAGAAGAATAGACAAGGTGGTTAACCCTGTATGATATACGTTTACAATACACTAAGTAGAAAAAAAGAACGACTAAAACCCAGGAAACCTGGATTATTTACCATGTATGTGTGTGGTCCCACGGTTTATGGTTATGTCCATTTGGGCAATACCAGACCTTCCATAATTTTTGATGTCTTTAGAAGGTTTCTGGAGTATGAAGGATATCGTGTTTTAATGGCACAAAATTTTACAGATATTGATGACAAAATTATAAATGTGGCAAATGAAAACAATATGGATTCGCTGGAGGTAGCTGAAAGATTCATAATTCAGTACTGGAAAGATGCCATGTCTCTGGGAATACGGGCATCTAATTTTCATCCCAGAACCACTCACTTTGTCAAAGAAATAGTAAATTTTATTGAAACACTGATAAATAAAGGACATGCTTACGAAGCAGATGGTGATGTTTATTTCGATGTTTCCAGTTTTAAAGAATATGGGGCATTATCACATAGAAAAGTGGAAGATCTTAAAGCTGGAGCAAGGATCGAACCGGGTGAGAAGAAAAAATCTCCAGAGGATTTTACCCTCTGGAAGGCTGCCAAACCTGGTGAACCTTCATGGAAAAGTCCATGGGGGAATGGAAGACCTGGATGGCATATAGAATGTTCTGTAATGTCTACTGAAACCCTGGGGGAGACATTTGATATCCATGCTGGCGGTTCAGATTTAATTTTTCCACATCATGAAAACGAAAAGGCGCAGAGTGAAGCAAAAACAGGCAGAACATTTGCCAGATACTGGATGCATAATGGTATGATGAAACTTGCTGGGTCAAAGATGTCTAAGTCTGAAGGTGTATTCATAAGTATTGACGAAGCTGTAGAGAAATATGGGAGAGATCCTATAAGATTATTCATCCTATCCAAACACTATCGTTCTCCAATTGAATATTCCGAAGAGATGCTTGAAGAAACAAAAAGGGCTATTTTACGTGCTAACAGAGTTCTACGATCCTTAGATGCTAAACTAAAAAGCAATCCACTATTAGAAAAGTCAGAGAGAATGAATGCTTATATAAAAAGGTTTAAAGAATCACTTTGTGATGATTTTAACACTCCAAAGGCGGTTTCAATTATCTTTGAGCTGGTCAAAGGCATTGAAGATTCACAAGATGAGCGGGAAATGATTGAATACAGTTATTTGATAAGAAATGAATTCGGTCCCATTCTTGGAATACTTGAAAGCAGCGAAAGGAAGTTTTCAAATACTGATGGCTTAATCAAGTTGCTAATAGATTTACGTAATGAATATAGAGAAAATAAACAGTATAAAAAGGCTGACAGAATAAGGGATAGATTATTAGAATTGGGTATAAATCTAATGGATGGTTCTCAAGGAACAACCTACAGTTTTTAAAATAAACCCGCCTTTAAGGCGGGTCGGGTTTATTTATGTAACATGAACCACTTATCTATGATTCCTTTTCGTAAGGTTCTCCGCTTGCAGCTGGAGCTCTAGTTTTGCCAATGAATCCTCCAACAACAACCAGTGTCACCACAAAGGGTAACATATTGAACAAAGGTTTTATAGCGTTAGACACAGTAACAGCCGTACTGCTTTGAAGCTGTAGATTCAGTGCTTCAGCTGCACCAAAAAGTAAAGCTGCTCCGAGGGCTCCTACAGGGTTCCAGTTTCCCAGGATCATTGCAGCCAAAGCTATAAACCCTCTTCCATGGGTCATGTTCTCGCCGAAACTACCAAGTTCTCCCACAGAGAGGAATGCTCCACCAAGACTGGCAAGAACTCCACTCATAAGAACACCAAAGTATCTAATACCGTAAACATTTATACCAAGAGTATCAGCTGCTTCTGGATTTTCACCAACCGCTCGCATTCTCAAGCCAAGCGGTGTTCTGTAAAAGAGTATCCAAGAAATTAAAACAGCTAAAAGAGCGATATACACGAAAGCACTCAGATCACCAAAAATTTCACCGAAAAATGGGATCGATTCCATGAATCCGAGTTTTATATTTGGAACTCTCCCAATTATGTCCGTTCTTCCTTCTTGTCCAAATATTGGCATCATTAAAAAAGCGGTAACTCCTTCAGCAATTATAATTAGAGCAGTTGCGCTTACAATCTGGTTTGCTGACCATCTTATACTCGCCCATGCATGGAACCAGGTAAATCCAATACCAATGATAACTGCCATTAGGACACCTATCCAGGCGTTACCGGTAATGTAGGTAAAAACAATTGAAGTAAAGGCACCCATTAACATAATTCCTTCAAGTGCAATATTAACAACACCGGTTGACTCACTAAATGTTCCTCCGAGTGCACCGAAAATAAGAGGAGTTGCCGATAACAGTGTCATTTTATAGAAAAGCGGATTTACTAATATTTCAAGAATTGCTTCGAGCCAGTTCATACGACCTCCCCCCTCTTCCTTTTATAACCTATGAGGGTAGAGACTATTCTTTCTGCAGCGACCAGGAAGATAACGATACCCTGAATAATCATAACAATGTCATTGGGGATTTGGGCTGTTATTTGCATAGCGTTTGAGCCAGTTCTGAGGGAAGCTATAAGCAATGCTGCAAATATTATTCCAATGGGATGATTTCTACCTATAAGTGCAATTGTAATGCCGTCAAAACCACGTCCTCCGGTAAGTTCACCAACGAATCTATTTGGTGGGACTCCCAGAATATCAATAATTCCAGCCATACCGGCCAGGGCTCCACTAATAGCCATTGTCAATATAATACTTTTCTTGATATTTACTCCGCCATACTCAGCTGCGTGAGGATTAAAACCCACTCCTTTTAGTTCATAACCCATTGTCGATTTTTCTAGGATAACATACATTACAATGGCTACCATTATAGCGATAAATATTGCGATACTCATTTCTGTAGCTTTCACCTTGAGTATTATTGGTAACTTCGACGATTCAGAGATTTCTGGGCTTTTTGGAGTTCCAGAACCTATAGCCAACGGTCCCGAAACCATAAATATTGCAATATTTGTGGCAATCCAATTAAGCATAATAGTTGAGATGACTTCGTGAGCACCGGTAAATGCTTTAAGAAAACCTGCTATTGAAGCCCAGATAGCGCCTGCAAGCATACCAAAGATAAGTGAAAGTGGAATTGCCAGAAATGGCGGAAGGAAACCAACATTCATTGCAACCATGGAACCAATAAGAGCTCCCATGGCCATCTGACCTTCGGCTCCAATATTAAAAATTCCAGCTCTAAAACCGAATCCGACTGCCAGACCGGTTAAAACCAGCGGTGTCATCTTCACAATTGTATTTGCGAGTTGTTCTGCTCCACCAAATGCACCAACAATCATTACTCTATAAGCATATATAGGATTCTTTCCAATGAGAATGATTACAATAGATGCAATGGCGAGTGCTATTAAAACGGATACCAGAGGTACAAGAAAGGGATAAAGTTTGTTTTTATTCATTGTTATCACCGCTTTCAGGTAGAACTTCTGCTTTTTTATGACCAGCCATCATTAATCCGATCTCTTCTCTGCTGATTTTGTCTGGAGTTACTTCACCCATTATTTCTCCTTCGTACATTACAATTATTCTATCTGAGAGCGAGAAAATCTCATCCAATTCCATTGAAACTAAAAGAATACCTATACCTTCATCTCTCATTGAAATAATTGTTTTGTGAATAAATTCTATTGCTCCGATGTCTAGTCCTCTTGTGGGTTGTGATATTACAGCTACTCTTGGCTTTCGAGGTTGATTGTCAAGCTCTCTTGCAACAATTACTTTTTGCTGGTTCCCACCCGACAGTGTTCCCGCGAGTATCTCAGGGTTATTAGGTCTTACATCAAATTTTTCTGTTAATCTTTTGGCATATTTTTTTATTGCATCATGATTTAGAAAACCATCTTCAGAAAAAGGTTTGCTTTCATGTTTGCCAAGAATCATATTGTAATAAACCGGATAATCAGTTATAAGGCCTCGCCTTAAACGATCTTCCGGAATATGATTTAACCCTTTCAGTCTAACTTCTAGTGGTGAAGCGTCAGTTAGATCTTCTCCCAGCAATTTTATTTTCCCGGCTTCAGCTTTCCGTAAACCTGTTATTGCTTCTACCAGTTCAGATTGTCCATTGCCTGCCACACCTGCTATACCAAGTATTTCTCCTTTTCTAACATCCATAGATATGCCTTTTACGGCGGGTAGATTCCTGTTATCTCTTACCTTTAAGTTATCAACTTCAAGAACTTTTTCCCTGGGTTTTGCAGGTTCTTTTTCTACCCTTAATAATACTTCTCTTCCAACCATCATTTCAGCAAGCTCTTTGGGACTTGTTTCACTCGTATTTACTCTACCGGTTACCTTACCAAGTCTCATTACTGTTACTCTTTGAGTTACTGCCATAACTTCATTCAATTTATGTGTAATAAAAATAATTGTCTTACCTTGTTTTTGCAAAAGTCTTAAAACTTCAAATAGTTCGTCAGTTTCTTGAGGGGTTAAAACAGCTGTCGGTTCGTCGAAAATCAATATATCAGCACCTCTATAAAGTATTTTTAATATCTCTACCCTTTGTTGCATTCCAACTGATATATCTTCAATATTGGCATCTACATCAACCAATAGTTTATATTTGTTAGAAAGCTCCTTCACAAGAGATTTTGATTTTGACCTATTAAAAAATATGGAAAAGTTCTTGGGTTCTGAACCAAGAACCACATTTTCAGCGACTGTTTGGTTATCAACAAGCATAAAATGTTGATGAACCATGCCAATCCCTTTATCTATAGCGTCTTTTGGACCTTTGAACCACACTTTTTCTCCATTTATATGAATCGAACCTTCATCGGGTGTGTACAAACCATAAAGCTGGTTCATCAATGTCGTTTTACCAGCTCCGTTCTCACCTACAAGGGCATGAATCTCTCCTTTCTTAACGTTGAAGTCGACATGATCATTTGCAACTACAGATGGGAAACGTTTTACTATGCCTTTCATTTCGACGGCATATTGAGATTGTTTAATTTGGTTATTTGCTTCGGTATCTTTAGTCACTCAACACACCTCCATTGGTTCCAATGTTACCAAAAATCGGGAGAAAAAACTCCCGATCTTTAGTATCATTAGAAAGAGTAAAGGCGCCCTTGAGGGCGCCCTAAATCTAATGTTTACCAGGGAAATTCTATATCGGGAACAACAAACGCATCGAGCTCATCCTGTGTTTCGGGAACTACTAGTTTGTCTTCTTTTATTAATGTTTTTAGATAGTCAAGTTCATTAAGTAATTCTGTCGGTACGAGATGCTTTGTATATTCCATTTCTGTTATTCCAACACCGTTATCTTTTATACCAAGAACATGTGTCCCCGGTTCAAAGTTACCCAGTGCAACTGAAAGGACAGCCTGATAGGCAGCATTGTCCACTCGTTTTAACGAACTTGTTAGAACACGTCCAGGTGCCATATAATCCTGATTTGAGTCAACACCAATTGCAAAGTAACCTTCACCCATTTCAGCAGCAGCTTCTATAACGCCATTTCCACATGCACCAGCAGCATGGAAAACAATATCGGCACCTGCTGCAAACTGTGAAACTGCCAGGTCCTTACCTTTCTTGGGATCATTAAAGTCGTTGGTGTAACCTTTTAAAAGGTCAATTGTTTTTCCCTTAATAACTTCGTAAACTCTAATTCCCGCTTCATACCCATATCTGAATCTTTCCACTGGTGGAATAGGGATACCGCCAACAAAACCTACTTTGTTTGTTTCAGTCATACCGGCAGCAAGATAACCTACCAGGAAAGCTCCCTGTTGTTCTTTAAAGATATAGGTTGCTACGTTTTCAATTGTTTCTTCATAAGAAATGTCTATTCCTATGAAATATGTACCGGGGTATTGACGGGCTACTTTAGCAAGCTGGTCCTGCATCATAAAACCAACACCGAAAACAATATCAGCTTCTTCAGCGGCATTCGATAGATTTGGAATATAATCAGACATTTCATGTGACTGGACCACTTCGGTTTCTAGTCCAAGAAAATCTGCTGCTCTTTGAATTCCTTCCCATGTTCCATCATTGAAGGATTTGTCACCTAGACCTCCGACATCTGTGACCATAATCACTTTCATGGCAGCGAATGCTGGTAATGTAAATATCAGCATTAGAGCTAATACAAAGAAAAGCTTTTTCACGTTAATTCCCTCCCTTTCTTATAGAGTGTAAAAGCATAAATTATTGACACAACTATTATACAGCTATAAAGGATCAAAAACAAAATACTCATATTTGAACTTGTTTGTGTTTCCAAGATGGGCGCGTTTGAATGAACGAAAATATTTAATATATTTGCATTTATTAAGCATGAAACTAATCCAATAACCAATATCACAGATATTATTATGATAAACAGAGGTTTTTTAAACAAAACTGTGAACGGTCCAAATAACATTAGTCCGATCAACAGTCCCTGAAATCCAACAGATGAATAAATTCTTACGGTTCCTGGTTCAGGTTTTGTATCAAATTCATTTTTCAAAGACCTTTCAACATGCGTAAGTGATTCTTCAAACTGAGGATTATTACCAAGCTTTTCATTCAGGTAATTTCTGAAATCATCTTTTAAATAGCCGCTGGAATATTTCACAATAGTTTCTGATCGGTTGATTACCTGGTCTATCATACTTAAATAATTCTTGTAATTAGCCATGCTTGTTTGGGAAAACTCTTTTAATCTTCTCTGTAATTCTTCGAATTGGTTGATGTATTCATCATGATTTTCTATTGAAAAATACTCACTGTATGAAGGTATCATCACTCTTACTCTATTGTTAGTAACCATTATATCGGAATTACTTTCTCTGGCCAAACTGTTAAATGTATTTCCTAACAATACACCATATGCCCTTCTAAGTTCAGTGAATTCGCTTGAAATCAGCGATGTTAAATCATCGATTTCTCTATTTAACAGTGCATTATCTGAATCGAAAAGGTCGTATTTCAATGTACCGTAATAGACAGATTCATGAAATTCAGGATGATTATTAAGAGCGATTTCTGGTACTTCGTTATAAAGTTTGATAAATGGAACAATCATGATCAGAATAATCAGTGCCAGCGCTAAAAAATCAAGAACTGTTTTTTTCTTTCGACGTGTTAGTAGCTTTGAAACATATATTATTCCGGTAAAAAGCAATAATGGTAAGACAAATGATGAATAAACCGAGATATTTACAATATTTGTTATAAGATTTGCAAAGAAAACAACGTAAACCACCTCTGCTGTAACAATAAGAGGAACAAAATAAGGTTTTAGCGTTTTAAGATATGTAACCGACAAAAGTGCCAAGACAATATATACAATAAACCTGAGCCAATCAAGATTCACTTCATCTTTTGTAGTATCTATCAGCATTTTTGATAATTCATTTTTCGTATCTCCCATTTGAATGGCAATTGCAGACTTAAGCTTATTTATTTCGCTTTCAACATCGCTTTCAATAAGTTTCGTTGGAGTAAAGTCCTCTCTCTGGATCATCATCTTCTGTACCCTTAGATTTGTGATTACCTGTGTCATCACATCCGGGTTGTTATCCAGAAATGTTATTGCTTTATCTAAAGACTCTTCAGAGTTTTGTAGAGGGTTTTCGAAATTTTGGATGTCCAATTTATTTACAGGCAGTTGTTCTGGATAGCCTGGAGCTTCCTCTACAAGCGAAAATGAGCGATATAACCAATATTCAAACAGTTTTTGGGCTTCTTCAAGAATGTTTTCCGGAACATTGTTTGAAGCAATTTTCGCTCTTTCACGTACAGTTTCTATAAAAATCGTTGAAGCGTCATAGGAATTTGAAGAAATGTTTTCTATTACACTGTTTAATTCTTTAATTAACGTATTTCCAGTAAATCTACTGACATCGTTAACTGATTCATCATCAATTTGATCAATGTCAAAGTTCCACTGACTGAATGAATCAGTTTTTACTAATTCGTCAGGATATTTATCAGGTTTCTCTTTTACTATACCGAGAGAATATAAAATCCAGGCTTTATATACTTCAACTGCCCTGTTTTGAGCCAGTTTTACATAATCAGAAAAGCTGTTTGCATAAGCTGGCATTTCATTTATTGTACCCAGTTGAAAATCAGCATACGAAATATCTGAAAGAACCCAGGCCAGGAAAGCAGAATAAGCAATTTTCTCGTTGTAATCAACAAAAATGCCTTCAGGAAGTGAGTCCATATGCGCAGAAAGTAATTCTGCCATTGTTGTTGAGCTCTCTCTTTTCTCCACACTACCAACCATCTGAATTTTATAGAATCTGTACAAAGCAAGGTTTTCAAGATCTGACTTTAACTGGACAACCTCTTCCAGTGTTGATTCATCTCTTTTATAATCACTGACGTATTCATTAAAATCTTCCAGAACAATCTCTTTGTCTACCGGGAAAACGAATATGATAAATGAAAGGAATAATATCAATAGTATAGAACGCTTATTCACTGCTTCACCTCCTGGTTCACAGATTAGTTCTTAATCATATTTTCAATAGCATTTACAATTACACCTAGCCCCACTATATTTTGAACCCCTTCTGGTAAAACTATATCACAATAATATTTTTGTGGTTCAATAAAACTTTTGAATGCTGGAGCGACAAAACGTCGATACTGCTTTATTATGCTTTCAAGCGATCTCCCTCTTTCTTTTGTGTCACGTTCGATACGCCTTATCAAACGTTCATCAGCTGGAGCATCGATATAAACAGAAAAATCAAAGAGTTTTCTAAGCTTTTGTGTATAAAGTACCAGAATACCTTCAACTAGTATCAGAGGTGAAGATTCAAATGTATTATAGACTCCCTGTTCTCGACGATATGTGACCATATTATAAACGGGGACTTTTATGGATCTTCCTTCCTTTAAATCTTTGATATGCTTTGTGAATAGATCAAAATCAAATGCATTTGGATTATCGAAGTTAACATCTCTAGGATCAATACCTGGTTCCAGATTTTTGTAGTAGTCATCCATTGAAAGTATTCCAACCCTGTTTTCAAAATGCAATTTGATTTTTTGCGCAACAGATGTCTTTCCTGCTCCGCTACCACCTACAATCGCTACCAGCATTTCATAACTCCTATCCTTTTCTTAAAGACCTTTGTTCCATACTTATTTGAAATGAGAGTGATCTAAAAAAGACTGAAATATCCAGGTCTTCTATTTTTATGTTATCAGGTAATTTTAGTTTAATTGGGGCAAAATTTATTATTCCCTTAATTTTTAAATTCACCAATTTATTCGCTATTTCCTGCGCACTTTCAGCAGGAACTGTAATAACACCAACATCGATTTTATTATTATTTGCAAAATCATTCAATTCATCAATATGTTTTATGGGCAATTTGTTATTTGCTCTTTTTCCTATTTTGTTCCTATCTCTATCAAACACACCTTTAATAATAAAACCGCTCTCTTCAAGTGCTTCAAAATTGCATATTGCTTTGCCCAGATTTC
This sequence comes from Petrotogales bacterium, assembly GCA_041694295.1. Classification (GTDB taxonomy): domain Bacteria; phylum Thermotogota; class Thermotogae; order Petrotogales; family Kosmotogaceae; genus JASMTM01. Next base: position 1,182 of record JASMTM010000247.1, on the reverse strand, counting down.
CAGCACCTACAATAACAACGTTCCATGTCTTTTTTATTCCCAGAATCTCTCCAATGCTATCCAATAATTTCACGGTATTGTAACCAACACCTCTTTTTCCAAATTCTCCGAAATATGATAGATCTTTTCTTACTTGACTTGCTTTAATACCAAGGCGATCACCAAATTCCTTTGAAGAAATATTCATTTGTTTTTCATGTAATAGCTTTTCAAGGCATCTATAATAAATTGCCAATCTTCTAATGGTTGGTTTTGGTATTTTCATATTCAATTTCATTACCTCCGAAGAATCATGGTTTTCTTTTTAATGTAGTTATGCTTACTTTGTGAAATTATATCACATTTTTTGTAATTGGCTATTGATGGAGCTTATTAGTTGAAGTTATTTGTTGATGATAGAATGAAATGTATACCGTACCATGATATAATTTTAAAGGCTAATGGAAATAAAACGCTCAAATTAATTGGTATCATCTATGTTACATTTACGAGGTGTTTATATGAGTAATGTGCGTAGTGCAGAGATGGTTAATCTTGTGATATTCGTTTTTTCAGCATACATAGATTACAGATTTAAAGAAATACAACCTATACTGGAAAAAAGGTTTGGCCCTATAGATTATATTTCAAAGACACTGGATTTTGATAAATATACATTATATTACAATGAAGAAATGGGGAACAAGCTTCAAGGAAAGCTTCTGAGTTTTAAGCGATTAATACACCCTTCTGAATTGTCGGAAATCAAACTCACAACAAATGAAGTGGAACAAAAATTTCAAGTGAATGGGAAAAGGAAAATCAACATAGATCCTGGATTTATTCATCATGCGCAGTTTGTTCTCGCATCGACAAAACACTGGGCAAATAGAATTTATATTGGCAGAGGCATATATGGTGAGGTTACCCTGATGTTCGTGCATGGTGAATTTAGAGAGCTTGATTATACCTATCCTAATTACAAAGACAGGGTTTATAAAGAAGAACTTACAAATATAAGAGAATTGTATTTACAGAAAAGGAAGGTTTATTATAGATGAAAGTAGGTATTAAAACTCTTGGCTGTGCGAAAAATGAAGCTGACATGAGGAATCTGGAGGCTATATTATCAAAGAAAGGAATAGAAATAGTTTATAATGTTGAACTTGCGGATATGATTATTATAGATACCTGTGGATTTAT
>JASMTM010000246.1:0-5134 GCA_041694295.1 Petrotogales bacterium | reverse complement strand
GAGATATTCCTGAAAAAAATCAGTCCTTCGTTGTATGATGCACTGGGTATCTATTTACCACTTATAACAACGAATTGTGCCATATTAGGATTAGCTCTGTTGAATGTACAGCAGAATTACTCGTTAATGGAAACGATTATTCATTCTTTTGGGGCTGGCTTTGGTTTTGCTTTGGCTTTAATTATTTTCTCAACTGTGAGGGAACGAATGGAACTCTACGAAGTTCCTGAATCCTTTAAAGGCACAGCGAGTGCCCTTGTTTCAGCAGGGCTGCTTTCCATGGCATTCATGGGATTTCAGGGATTAGTTAAGTTATGAGGTGGTTGGATTGATTATTATATATTCAGCAGTAGTATTGGCAGCTTTAGGTCTGATTTCAGGGTCTTTTCTTGCGTTTGCTGCGGAAAAATTTAAAGTAAAGGCAGATCCCAGAGAGAAACTGGTTGAAGCTGCTTTACCGGGTGCAAATTGTGGTGCATGTGGATTTCCTGGTTGTTCAGCGTTTGCGAAGGCTGTTGTAAAAGGCGAAGCTGATCCAGAAGGATGTATTCCGGGTAAGCGTACAGGAACACCTGAAACCATAAAGAAAATCATGGATGCCCCTCAGGAAAAGATAGATGAAATCTGGGAAAATAGTGAAGAAAATCCAGATAAAGCCCTTGAATTGCTTGAAGGAAAAGGTTCAACCAATAAGAAAAAGAAGAGTAAAACCCCAACAAAACCGACGAAGGAAGAAAAGGAAAAATATGAATCTCAATTAAAGAATAATTCTATGGCCAGCGCTATATACGGTGTGTTACCAAACATTGATTGTGGATTATGTGGTTGCAAAGGTTGTGCCCACTTCGCCATTGAGGTTTCAAAGGGTAATATTGAACCTGAAAAGTGCGTACCTGGAAAGCGCCAGAATGTTGCTGAAAACATTGAAAAGCTGAAAAAAATGGATGAAAACGAAATAGAGAAATTACTAAAAGAAACAGAGGGTAATCCCGGGGAAATAAAGAAGAAAGTGAACAATTAATGAAAAATGTTTGTTTAATAGGTTCAACGGGTTCCATAGGATTACAGACACTGGAAGTACTGAATAGTTTTAAAGAGTATCATGTTAAAGCATTATCCAGTGGGTATAACGTAACTTTGCTGAGGCAACAGATAAGGGATTTTAAACCAAAATATGCTGCTGCGCTAAAAGAAGATCCTTTTATATCAAAGGAATTTCCGGATGTCAATTTTTTCTTTGGTGAAGCCGGTATAGAGGAAATGGTTGAAGCTTGTGGGGCAGATGTTGTCGTAAATGCTTCAAGTGGTAGCTCGGGTTTGAAATACAGTATCAGCGCTCTGGGTAATGCGAAAAGATTGTGCCTTGCGAATAAAGAAACGATTGTGTGTGGAGGCGAACTTTTTCAACGTTTTCTGAAGAAATATAAGACTGAACTGATTCCAGTTGACAGCGAACACAGTGCCCTTTTTCAGCTGCTTAAAGGTGATGTTGCGCCAGAAAAAATAATGATAACTGCATCCGGTGGTTCACTGAGAGATTATCCTCTGGACAAAATGGGTAACGCTTCTTTAAACGAAGTTTTGAAGCATCCTACATGGAGCATGGGTAAACGCATTACAATAGATAGTGCTACCATGGTTAATAAAGGGCTCGAACTGATTGAAGCTTACTACCTTTTTGGCTATAAAAATAAAAATATACTTATCTATATAAACAGAAGTAGTATGGTTCATGCTGGTGTAATATATCCGGATGGAGTTATGAAGTTTCATATTGGGAAAAACGATATGAAGATCCCCATAAGTTACTCTCTATCATATCCAGAAAGAAAGGTGCATAGCTATAAAAATATCTTAACCAGTGCTGATATGAAACTCGAAGAGATTGATTATCAAAAATATCCATCGTTAAAGCTTGCCAGAGATATCTTGGGTGATTCTGTTAAACAGATTGTTTTCAATGCCTCTGATGAAGTAGCAGTTAAAGCCTTTGAAAAAAAAGTAATAAACTTTGGTGACATTTTTCATGTCATTAGTAATACAATTGACAGTGTAAATACAAAAAAACCTGAGAGTTTTGAAGACATTATGGAAATCGACAAAATGTCAAGAATCAAAGCCAATGAAGAGGTGGAAAAGCTTAAATGACTATTATATATTTTCTTATAATCCTTACCGCAGTTGTATTAATGCACGAGCTTGGACATTACTTATTTGCCAGACTATTTGGTGTAAGGGTTCTTGAATTTGCCATTGGATTCGGTCCAAAGGTATTTTCGAAAAAGGGTAAAAAAACCGAGTTCAGAATCAATCCCATACCTTTGGGCGGATATGTAAAAATGGCGGGTGAAAACCCTTACGAAGAAGACAAACAGGAAATACCTGAGAATGAGCTATTTAATAAAAAAAGTGCCTGGAAACGTTTTTTAATATTGTTTGCAGGTCCACTGTTTTCGATACTTACAGGTTTTCTTGTGTTTGCTCTTGCTGGTGCTTTTTGGGGGTTTCCCGAAGTAAATATTGAACGTGTTCAGCAAGGTACGCCGGCATACGAAGCAGGTTTGAGAGCCGGTGATCGTATTGTGGCTGCAAATGGTAAAACAATAATACAAAATCAGACACTGTCAGATATGATTTCATCAGGCGAAAGCATAAAACTAGAAATTTTAAGAGATGGTAAAAAGATAACAGTTGAAGCCGAGCCCGAACGTTTTCCAGAAGAAGCATACTTTATTTTGAATGACTATGAAGGAACAATAGATGGTGAGAAAATACGTAGCATAAATGAAAGAAGCTTTGAAGGTGATTTCTCTGGCTTTGTTGATGATTTTGAACAAAATAGAGTATTAAATATTACCTTTGAAAATGGTAATGCTATAAGGGGTGTAATAAATTCATCCTCAATTTCTCAGGAAAGGTATGCTTTGGGCTTCTATTATTCAAGCTTTGACCCAATTGTTGACAAAAATTACGGTTCTTTAAAAAAAGGCGACAGAATTATCAGGATTGGTCATATGGATATTAAAGATGGAGTCTCTCTTACCATGCTTGCACAGACAATAAATCTGGATAAAAGTCAGGTATATTTGCAGTTTTCGGGTGATGAAACTGAATTTGCCATACCTGGTTTTCCAAGAGATGTAGAGGTTGTTCTTGAAAGAAATGGTGTAGAGCAGAAAATAATTATGTACAAAAGCGATCTCATAGATTTTTTTGAGCAGCCAAATAGTTTTAGATCGGGTTATGAGTATTGGAGACCACAGAATGTTGTAGAAGCGGTCTCTCTAGGATTTCAATGGGCAACAGAACTTTTATCCAGTATGGTAAAGATAGTTGGTAATCTATTTACCGGTCAAACGAAACCAAGTGAATTTGCTGGCCCGGTGGGGATGGTCCAAATTGTTGGAGCGGCCGCTCAAACCGGTTTAAAGACCGTTTTCATCCTTGTTGGGTTTATCACACTTAATCTTGGAGTTATAAATCTAATTCCACTTCCAATACTGGATGGAGGTAGAATGATACTTGCGCTTGTTGAAATGGTTATAAGAAGAAAAATTGACCCGAAGGTTGAAGGAATTATTAACACAATAGGATTCATCCTGCTTATGGCATTTATTCTATATATAACGTTTATTGATATAGGTAGATTCTTTTGAGTTCTAAAAAAAGAACAATAACAATAGGCAGGATTAAAATTGGCGGAGATTTTCCAGTAGCAATTCAATCGATGACGAACACCAGAACATGTGACGTCGAGAGAACAGTTTCCCAGATAAAAAGTTTGGAGGCTTCAGGCTGTGAAATTGTAAGGGTAGCTGTTCCCGATGAAGCTAGTGCAATTGCCGTCGAATCGCTTGTTTCTTCTACAGAGATTCCTCTCGTGGCGGACATTCATTATGATTACAAACTTGCCATTAAATCTATAGAATCGGGTATTCACAAGGTAAGAATCAACCCGGGGAATATTGGAGCAGAATGGAAGGTAAAGGAAGTAGTGAAAGCAGCCAAAGAGCACCGTATTCCGATAAGGGTTGGTGCGAACTCGGGTTCCTTAAAAAGTGATTTCAAACATTATTCACCGGAAAAAGCTCTGGCTGAGAGTGCATTGAGCGAAGTAAGATTACTGGAGAAAATGTCCTTTGAAGAAATTGTTATTTCTGTTAAATCATCCGATGTCAACGAAACAGTAAAGGCGAATGAGTATATTGACTCAAAGGTAGATTATCCTTTACATGTAGGGGTAACTGAATCAGGTATTGGTGTAGATGGCACAGTTAAAAGCGCTCTTGGTATTGGAATATTGTTGTCAAAGGGGATTGGCAATACGATTAGGGTTTCATTGCCGGGGGATCCTCTAAAAGAAGTAATTGTCGCAAAATCTATTTTGAAGGCTCTTGGTATGAAAAAGGGTGTCACCATCATTGCGTGTCCAACATGTGGCAGAACTGAAATAGATGTTGAAAGGCTGGCAAAGAGAATTGAAAAGGCTACAAGAAATATTAATGAAAGTATTAGAATAGCAGTAATGGGGTGTGTAGTAAATGGTATTGGCGAAGGAAGTAATTCTGATATAGGTATTGCCGGAACAAAGGAAGGAGCAGCTATTTTTATTGATGGTGAAATAATCGAAACGGTTAAAGGAGAAAAAATTGAAGAAAAATTCATGAAATACTTGAACAAAATCATAAAAAATAGGAGGGATAATGCTTGAATATTTCTATCGTTGGAGCAGGTATGGTAGGTTCATCAATAGCATATGCCTCTATGATAAAAGGGATTGTCAATGAGATAAATCTTGTCGATATAAATAAAGAACTTGCAGAGGGTCAAGCCATGGATCTGAAACATGGTAATCCTTACACAAGACCTATAGTAATCAACGGAGGAGGCTATGATCTGGTTACCGGATCTGACATTGTTATAGTAACAGCAGGAAAACCTCAAAAACCCGGTGAAACAAGGTTGCAGCTGCTTGAAAGCAATGCCAGTATAATGGCGAATATTGTTTCTGAAGTTATGAAAAGGAATAAAGATACAGTTCTTCTCATAGTGTCAAATCCTGTTGATGTACTTACCTGGGTTGCATGGAAAAAATCAGGATTACCACGTGATCGTGTCTTTGGTTCGGGAACAA
>JASMTM010000245.1:0-2937 GCA_041694295.1 Petrotogales bacterium | reverse complement strand
AGCACTGTATCAACATTTGCATCCAGTCCACATTTAATATCTGTATAAAGTCTATCCCCAACTATAAGGATTTCATCTTTTTCGACATTATATTTTTCCTTGAGCATTTTTAGAATTTTTATATCCGGTTTGCCCAAAATGTAATCAGGTTTCCTTCCTGTTGACATTTCTACAAGCGCAATAAAGCTTCCAACATCGGGAATGGGGCCTTCCGGTGTGGGGCAGTTAATGTCCGGATGTGAAATAACATAGGGCAGGCCTTTTCTTGCAAATTTACAGAATGCATTTATTTTTTCATAATTTAGTGTTGTATCGAAGGTCATGACGATAACATCGGGATTCTCTTTTTCCAGAATAATTCCCTGAGATTCAATGACTTTTTCTACATCAGGGGTAGCTAGTAGAAAAATTTTTCTGCCTGGAAATTTTTTCTTTAGAAACAGGGTTGTAGATTCAATGGAGGTGAAAATATCAAAGGTCCCTTCAGGTAAACCGAATCCTTTCAACTTTTCTATATACGCTTCTTCTGTGTTTGAAGAGTTATTGGTGAGAAAAACAAGTTTCGCTCCTATTCCGTTGATCGTATTAGCATATTCTATTGCGCCGGGTAAAATTCTGTCGCCCAGAAAAAATGTTCCATCCATATCGGTTACAAATAATTTCTTCAAATGAACTCATCCTTATCTTTAAATTATCGCATTACTCCCTTTTGTTTTTTGCGATTAAGCATTTTCTTATCAATAGAATTCAGTATCTTTGAGATGCTTAAATTTACCTTCTTTGAATAGTCTACAAACTTACAGGCGTATGAAAACTTTATTTTAGCGTAATCAGCCTTCTTATTTATTCTATCAGTAATCTCTTCTGCCTTTTCTTCATCACAGTCAAGAAGACAGATTAAAAATTCATCCCCACCTATTCTAAAAGCAAGATCAACATCGTCTCTGATGGAACTCAATATGATTTCTGAAAATCTTTTCAGGAATTTATCGCCATAATTATGACCTTTCGTATCATTTATTTTTTTGAAATTATCAAGGTCTGATAATACAAATGTAATTGGGTACTTCATTCTCTGTGCCCGATGAATCTCTTTTGTAATAACCTCGTCGAAATATCTTTTATTATACAGATTTGTTAGGTGATCTCTTATAGATAAATGTTTCAACTCTTCATTTTTTCTTGCGAGTTCCCTTGATAAATCGGTTAATTCGTTGTTCATCTTTGACAGCTCGTTAAGAAGCTCTTCTTCAACTTTACTAAAATCCGGATGACTTATCACAGCTTCCTTTAGTTCTTCAATTCTTTTTTCTTCTTTTATTTGTTGGCTTTCCTGCGTACCAATCAGTATTATATTGTTGCCATCTACGATACCAGTTAGAAAAATAGGTTCTCTTTTAGTTACAATATTCATCTTTACTTTATAGTTAAGAATCGCCCCAGAAGCTGTAAGAGTTTTGAGAAAATGATTCATTTTATCCTTTAGTTCATCAGGGATATACTTCAGAAAATTCTCGTCGCTCGAGAACTCACAGCGATCTTCGTAATAAACCTTTTTTATATTCAGCTTTTCATCACAAAATACAACAAATAGTACTGGCCCATTAATCATAGTTTCTCCGAGAAACAATTTCTTCTCCTTTTCTTACAGCGTCTTTTGCAGAAAAAGCAGTTGCATCAGCTCCAAGCTTTTCTGCCAGCTCAATATTACCTGAAATAGCTTTCCCTCCAACAATTATTGGTAAATCTGGTACTGCTTGCCTGGTAAGATCTATCAATCTTTGCATTTCTACCAGATTGGGCGGTAGAGTTGCACCAATAGCAAGCAGGTCAACATCATTTCTTTCAATAAAATGTAGCACACTCTCAGTGGGTGTATTCGAACCAAAGAAAACACTGTTCCATCCATGTAACTCAAAAAAATCTGCTACCATTCTTATGCCTATTTCATGCAACTCACCACTTGTTCCCGCGGCCACCAGAGTATTTGCTCCCGGCTTATAACTCACAATTTTTGCATAAAGGTTAGACATAAGCGATTGGGTTACAGCAGTTGCATAATGCTCCTGCGCCACCGATATTTTATTTTTCTGCCAGAGCTGTCCGATTTCATATTGCGCTCTGGCGAAAATGTGTATATAAATATCTTCGATATCTACTTCATCTTCAATCATTTCATTCAAAGTATCCCAGGCTTTTGCTTTATTAGTACTCAATAACGCTTCTTTATATTTTTTATAGTAATCTTCATATTTATGGCTGAATTCAGTTTTTTCTCTTTTTCCATACATCTCCAGTGATTCTCTTACATATTTATCAATGAGTTCAACAATATCGTTTGAATAAAACTCTGGAGAGATTTTTGCCATATATTTCAGGCTATCTTTAAACATTTCGAAGTTAAGTCCATACCCTTCAGCTAATTCTTTAAACCAATCTATATAGTCTGCAAATATGTTCGGTTCTTTATATTTTATTGCTGTTGCAAGATAGGATAGATTATATTTGACATCCTGAATGGTTTTTTCTTTAAAGACATCATTTTGATATCTTGAATCAATTTCTCTGTAATGTTCATAAACTTTTTTTGCTAATTCGTCACTTTGGATGTTAATGGATTCAAAAGTATCCATAAATAGTCCTCCAAATCATCAAATGACTCAGCATGTACGTTTATTATATAATTTTATTGCTAATAAGAAAAAGTCATCTGAGAGCTTAATATGATTGGAGCCACTGTTTATGAAAAAGAAAAAAAGAAAGAATCTGTTGAAAATTGCACTGGTTATCGTAATTTTATTTCTACTTTATTCATTTCTTGTAGAACCCAATATGATTGTACTTAAAGAAATTAATTTATCCCCTGATTATAGCATGGAAATTGTATTTTTCAGTGATTTGCATATGAATGGATACACTGGTTTTCATGATCGCATA
>JASMTM010000244.1:0-3262 GCA_041694295.1 Petrotogales bacterium | reverse complement strand
CCCTATCAAAGGAAAACTTCAATGCATTCGCATCAATATCATTTCCATTTCTGAATTTTGCTCCTTCCCTTAGATGGAACGTATAAGTAAGGCTGTCTTCAGAAACTTCCCAACTCTTGGCCAACCACGGAACTATATTGGCTGTGCCTACTTCGTAATCAACCAGTCCTGCCATTGTATTCTGTATTACATTGCTTGAGAAATAATCATAACAATCCGCAGGATCCAGTATTTTGATTTTGTCTGTTGTTCCAACGGTAATGTAATCCTTTGCAAAACCAAATAAAGCAACAGCAAGGACTAAACCAATAACAATAAGCTTTTTCACTCTAATCCCCCCTTTTAAGGAATAATTAAACGTGAGAAAATTTGACACTATTAATTGATGTAACATTTTATCATAAATGAACATTCTCATGCAAATTTTATGGTCAACTGTTTGATATTTTTTGATTTCGTAAGTAACCAGCTAATGGTTTGACTTTTGTACGTTCATTTGTTATAGTTTTAATTGTCCTGCTAGGACAGAAATAAGAGCTTTGCATGTGAAGCAAGGTAACAAATGAGGAGGAAAAAAGTAATGACAGGAACAGTAAAGTGGTTCAACAACAAAAAGGGTTACGGTTTCATAACCAAGGATGATGGAGAAGACGTTTTTGTTCACTATTCAGCTATCGATATGGAAGGTTTTAAGACGCTTGAAGAAGGACAGCGAGTAGAATTTGAGATTGAGGAAAGCGAAAAAGGACCTCAAGCAGTACAGGTAAAACCAATGTAACCCCAATAGATGATGATAAAGGCACCCAGAAGGGTGCTTTTTTTAATAATTTACTTCAGATAAAATATTAAAGTAATCAGTCATCCATTCTTGAAAAGCTTCTTTCTTTTTAGAAATAGTAAGTAACTTATTTCTAAACTTCTCAGCTTTATCTATTGCTTCTTTCAAATCCAAAATGAGCCCAATATTTGTTATACCTTTCATCAATTTTCCAACGGATGACGAAAATGTAGGTTTATGATATATTCCATTTATGGAAAAATAGAGGTCTTCATGCCCAATGATACTTTTCTTCATCAACCAGTCAATATTTTCAGGTGTATACGACTGTAATTTTCTTCTCAGGATATCTAAATATCCAAGATCTGCCCCTCTCTCTTTGAAGTATCTCTCTTCATAGAGCCTTCCCCTCTCATCGGGTGATAAATTTGATTTTGCCACGCATTCTCCAGCCAAAAAACCGGCTTGCATGGCGTTTCCTGTACCATAACCGCAGGTTGGTATTGTTTGGCAAGCACTATCCCCAACAAGAAGCAGTTTATTCATGTATAAAATCGGAGGAGATGAACAAATGGGAATTTCACCACCACCGCCTTTTATATAATCCTTAAGACCTAATTTATTTACTGTCTGTCTAACCAATGTTTCAGGAGACGCATAATTTTTTCCATTTTGTATACCGAATCCAACATCAATTCTTTCATCAGTTTCAGGAACGATCCAACTAAAACCACCATTAACTCCATATACAAAGGTTACCCAATTTTTTTCAACGGCATCGTTCTTGCCTGACCATTTTCTTATTTCTCTATATGCAGTGGAAGTGTCAGTTTTTCTCAAAGGTATGTTCATTTCTTTGAAAGGCACAAGTGATTTTATGGCACCAGAAAGCCCAGTGCAATCAGCAACAAGATCAGCATTTACTTTGAAATCTCTTTCTCCCTTTTTAAAGGCTAAACCCTGGCAATGCATTTCTTCACTCAATAAAGGCCTAACGCTGTTAGCTTTTAGGAATACATCGACACCAGAATCTTCAGCTTTTGAGATCAGCCTTTTCATTAAAGATCTACGGTGGATTATTTTATATCCATACTCTATCCGAAATTCTTTAGAAAATTTAGGGGAGATTACTTTGAGTCCCATTGGTCTGGTCACTTCTTCTGACTTCTTGTACCCAATAAGGTCATTCATAAGAGCCTTTTCGTCAATAGAATCAGCCCAGTCATATCCAAGTTCATCTCTGGCCTTAACATCTACAAGCATAACCTTAAGCCCTTTAGATATAGCTTTTAATGCGAGTGCTATACCAGCAGAACCAGCGCCAGCTATTGCAAGATTATATTTTTTCATAAAATATCTCCCCCTTGTTAATAGTATAAAACATACATCTCCAAACATAACAAATCTAAAATGCTAAAATATCTCTGATAGGACTTCGAAAAATTATTGGTGAGGTTATCTATTGAATAAAATGATTGGCAGGTCGGTTGCAGCCGGCGCAGTTTTAATAACAGTTTTCACAATAATTTCTAAAATTCTTGGTTTTTTCAGGGAAGTGTTGCTTGCCAATCTTTTTGGCACTTCATGGAGACTCGATGCTGTCATAATTGCTCTTACACCTTCTTCTGTCATAACAGGTATTATTTCCGGAGGTTTGGCAACAATATTCATTGCCCGTTATATAAAAACAAGAGATAACAATCCTGAAAAAGCCCCTGCATATGTTTGGGGGATCTTTTCGGTAACTGCGGTAATCTATATTGCATTTGGTTTATTACTTTTCATTTTCTCAGAAAGTTTTGTTAAACTTTTTGCGCCTGGTTTTAACGAAGAGATATTGAGCTATGCAGCGCGAAAACTCGATTATCTCAGCATACTTCCCCTTATTACCGGATTAGAATCTTTATTTGCAGCATTGCTTCGAGCAGAAAGAAGATTTTTTAGGTTTGCAGCATCACAAGTTATTTTTAATTTATTTGCTATACCCATAATCTACTTCACAGCACCCTATTTCAGTGAAGCATCATATATTCTCGCGTGGATTCTTGGTAACGCCGCTGTTGTTATTGTAATGTTGTTCTCATCCAAAGATCTGATAAAACCAACCAAATTCATATTAAACAAAGAAGTGCGTATAACATTTGTACTGGCTTCATCACTCTTTTTATCCAGTAGTCTGGGAAATATAAACAAAATTGTGGACAAAGCTTTTGTTTCTATGCTACCTTCGGGTCGTATTGCCGGAATGCAATATGCAACAACATTATTAGGCATTGTATCGAGCATTTTTATAACGGGACTTATGATGACCACCCACACAGAAATGTCGGAATTAATATCAAAGGAACAATTCGATAAAGTTCAAAACAGAATGAAGAAAACACTTGATACTATAATGCGAATGGCCATCCCACTGGTCGCATGGCTTACAGTTATGTCAAGACCTTTAATAGAGCTTATTTACGAACATGGAGAATTTACACC
>JASMTM010000243.1:0-28601 GCA_041694295.1 Petrotogales bacterium | reverse complement strand
GTACTGGTGCAGTACCAACGGTTAATGATGAGTAAAATGTAATTATTATCAAAAAAGAAAAAGACTATTAATGCCAATTTATGTTTTGCTAAGCTGTTTTTGAGTTAATTTTCAAAGATTCAAATTGAAAACTTGACAAAGCTTACTATTTTCTGGTAATATTAAGAAAATCAATTTTTGGAGATGTCTGAAATGTATATCGGTAATAATATTCAAAATTTAATATCAAAGAAGCATGTTAAATGGTGGTGCTCGGCCCTTTTAGGCAGCACATCTTAGGCATGCTGTTATAAATAAAAGGAAAAGCCGGGCGATTGTAGAATCGCCCGGTTTTTTTATATCAAAATTCTGGAGGTGTTTGTTGTGAGAAAGATGTTGGTTTTTACAGTAATTGTTTTATTGGTAGCGAGTTTTGCTTTTGGGAGCTTACTGGATGACATCAGAAAAAGAGGAGTTTTGAGGGTTGGACAGGATTCAGGCTATATGCCTCTCTACGGTACAGATATGGAAGGTAACCGAATAGGACTTGAAGTTGAAATACTTCAACGCATGGCGGACATTCTGGGAGTAAGACTTGAGTTTGTAATTGTTAACTGGGATGGAATTATTCCCGCACTGATGACGGATAAATTCGATATTATCTGGTCAGGAATGACAATAACTCCTGAAAGAGCGTTGAGAGTTAATTTCAGTGATGCTTACTTAACCGTTGGACAGGTTATGGTTTACAGTACAAGAAACTTTGAAGAACTTCCTTCCTATGAAGAACTTAGAACGAGAGACATTACTATCGCTGTACAACTGGGAACTACCGGTGACGAAGCTGCTCGCAGGCTGTTTGAAGATGCAGAAATACTTACCTTCGATTCAATGGATGAAGCAGCGTTTCAGGTTGCTTCTAATAGAGCCGACATACTTGTAGTCGATTCTCTTTATGCCAGATACGTAGCTAAAAAATACGGAGTACTGGATGTAAGTGATGAATTTCTTACAGAAGAAGATCTTGGTGTAGCTGTTAGAAAAGGGGATCTGGAATTTTTATGGTGGATAAACACTTTTATTAACTGGATGGATACATCCGGAATAATTAACGAACTGGAATACGAGTGGTTCGTTGAATACGAACCTCAGATGTAATTATCGAAGATTGGTGAAAATATGAAAAAACTAGTTTCGAGGTCTTTGATCATAATTATTTTGTCTGGCTTTATAGCAATAGTTTATTTTTCAATGTCCCGCGTATATCCCTTCAATTGGGATGTAGCAGTAAAATATTATAGGCTTTTTCTAATGGGACTTGAAATGACAGGCAAATTAACAGCTGTTTCTCTTGGTTTCGCGTTATTAACGGGAGTTGTTATTGCCCTTTTAAGAACATCTAAGATTCAGGTTTTTCAGGACCTCGGAACTATTTATGTGTGGTTTTTTAGAAATATGCCACTGCTCGTAATTATTCTACTCATATACTATGGTCTGGGATCTGTGTTTTCAATTGATAGATTCTGGGCTGGAGTTTTTTCACTTGCTTTTTTTGAAGGAGCTTATATAGGAGAAATTTTTAGAGCTGGTATTGAAGCAGTTCCAAAAGGTGAGATTGAAGCTGGAGAAGCCATGGGGCTCTACTCATATCAAGTAACCCTGTCAATTGTTTTTCCACAGGCATTCAGGATATCTATTCCACCGTTAATAGGACAGATGGTTTCACTGATAAAAGATAGTTCACTTGTTTCGGTAATTGCTTTGGGGGATTTAACAATGAGAGCAAGGCAGGTGGGTACACAAACCCTTGCCAGTCTTGAAGCATATTTAATCCTGGCTGGAATATATCTTGCGATGACATCGATTTTGTCCTACGTTGGAAGAAAGTTAGAAAGGAGGCTGGCAATTCCATGAATAATACAGTCCTTATAATGAATAACATATGTAAATCATTCGGAAGCACCAGTGTATTAAGAAATGTAAGTTTTAAGGTTAACAGGGGAGATGTACTTGCAATACTTGGCAGATCTGGTGCTGGAAAGACTACCCTTCTGAGAACGATAAACTATCTTATTGAGCCAAATTCTGGCGAAATTTATTTTAATGGTACCAAAGTTATAAATCGTAGACAAACAATACGATCAGTAAGGTCAAAGATTGGTTTTGTCTTTCAAAATTTCAATCTTATCAGACATCTCAATGCAATAGATAATGTTGCACTACCCCTCGTCAAAGTGAAAAATATGAACTGGCGTCAGGCCAGGAAACAAGCTGAAAAAGCTTTAATTGATGTGGATCTTGCTGATAAAACATCGAACTATCCCTCACAGCTTTCTGGCGGGCAACAACAAAGAGTAGGCATTGCCAGAGCCCTTGTCATGGAACCCGATCTATTACTTTTTGATGAACCAACATCTGCGCTGGATCCTTCTCTTGTGGGAGAAGTTATGAACGTGATGAGAAAGCTCTCATTACTGGGAAAAACAATGATCGTTGTTACACATGAAATGCGTTTTGCTGAAAACACAGCCAACAGAATAATTTTCATGGAGAATGGGGAAATAATCGAAGATACTGATCCAATATCCTTTTTTAACTCTGATTCTGTTGAAATCAAAGGCTTTTTAAATTCAGTAAGTGAAGCTGTCTAGTTATTATCATTATCTATTTGTTCGAATTTTTCATCGAAAAAGTCGCCTGGAAACTCAAATTCATCATTTTGAGAAGCAATGCCTTTTTCTGGAGAGGGGTTATCGCTTTTTTCTGTAGATTTTTCTTTTTTTCTTGTGGTAAGTGCTGGTGTCCCAGATAAAGTAACAATCAAACCGAATTCTTCTTCAACTGTACTGAACGATGCAGTGCTGATTTTAATGCCAAGAATGGTATTTGCACCCATTTGATATGATTTATCTTTGAGATCATCGAGTAATTTGTAATAAACACCTTCCATTGCTGAAATCACTATTTCATCAGGGTCGTTTTTGCAATTATTGTAAGCTCCCAGATGAATTATCCCTGTGGTTGTAACCATTTGAAAATATCTTACTACAGATATGCCTGGATTTTCGATGCCCAAAGCAAGAACTTCAGGGACTGTCCCATAACTTTTTTTACTAACAGACTTTTTTTCGAGCTCCTTTAGTTTTGTAGCACACTCGAGACAATACCATTCGCCTTTTATCTTAACAGAATTCTTTTTATCAATCTCTTTACCGCAGATGTTGCATTTCTTCGCCATAAGAACACCTCATTTTCCCAATCAGCCAATTTCACCATAACCAACACATCCAAATACATCAAGACCTGTGTGGCACAAAAGTACAGATGGCAATCTTACTGATATGAACTCGGGAATAACATCTACAATTTTGCTCATTTCACTTTTCAGAACCTGTTGGACCTCTAAAGCATAATCTTTCATCCTTTCGTGTCCCCAACCTACAGCAATTTTCAAATTCGTTTTTCTATTCTCCATATGTTTCATCATAATGATCACCATTTTTCTAATTAATTTGCTAGATGTCCTGGTTTTTTGAAGTAACTGCAGTTCTCCATTACTGTTAATATGAAGAAGAGGCTTTATTCTTAACAAGTTGGCCACCATTCCCTTATATCTTGGTAGTCTTCCGCCATTAATAAGTCTCGTTAAGTCCATTACACTTACTAATAATCTAACATTTTTATAACTTTCTTTAGAAACTTCAACAATATCTTTTAAACTGTGAGACTCCTTAAAAAGCTCAAGGGCTTTTAATACTACAAAGCCTGCACCAATAGATACATTTTTTGTATCTATTACATGAATTTTCATGTTATCTATTGTTTTTGCAACCATTTCCACTGAATTTGTTAATCCAGATAAGCCAGTAGAAATTCCAAAATAAATGACTTCGTCATATCCTTCTTTGTGAATGCTTCTTAAAAAATCTTCGATAAAACCTGGTGAAGGAACAGCTGTCTTCAAATCCGAATTAGGATCATGCATTTTTATGAACTCTTCTGCTGTAATGTCTTTACCATCAATGTATTCTTTACCATCTACATAGATAGGTATACCGAGTTTAAAAATTTTAATACCATACTTGTTTTCTGTTCTTTCAGGCAATGTTACCGCATTATCTATCGCAAATGCAATCATCTTGTTCACCTCTTGGCTTGCTATAATAATATTTTACCAAAAAGCTCTTCTTATTCATTAACAACTAAACAAAGAATTAAGTAAAATTTCTAAATATACTGTGTCTCTGTCATTTTCATATGATCCTTATGAACAACCTTAGAAAATCTACAAGCTCACCGAAAAATATTGAAGGCGCTTACTGCGAACAAAAAAATATTTTTGTGTCATGACAAAATCCACACGTATAACAAGAGATATCAACGAGTTGAAAAAATCGTAAGAATTTAAAATCAGCATCACAGTTACTGCGAACAGAGAATATGCACAATGAATCTTTAAACCGTACGCACCTCCGATAGAAAAACGTCTGGATACGGTTAAGATACTTAAAAATGCTGGAATAGATACCAATATATTTGTGGGACCGGGTTTACCTATGAATCCCGAAAAACTTGCTTTGATGATAAAAAAAACAGACTGTAAGGTTTATTTGGACCCTCTAAACTAGCCAAATCTTGTTTTAAGTTTAAGTGGCAAAAATATCTAAATAGTTTATATTTCGAAGAAGCTAAACAGACATTTATTGGTATACTTGGTTATGAAAGTATACAATATTAATTTATTCAAGAGGCGATATCATGAAACGTTTAAGCCGAAGTGTTTCATTGAAATTTTTTATTTTTGTGTTGAGTACCATAGCAATATTGCTGACTGTACTTTCTATTTACTTTGTTACCAGTGCAAAAAACGAATACTCAGCGTACTTAAAGGACAAAAAGCAAATTGTTATGAACTGGTTTGTGAACTTTAAAAAAGAATTGCGCTATTCAGCGTTATCACTGGTTGAAAAGGGAGAAGTACCGTCAGGATTTAATTTAGTAGCTTCAAAAGATGCTGATGATGAATTACAGGTGCTAAAAAGTGACTTTGATTTATCATTGGAAGAAGTGAACCATTTCCTTAATCAAACAGATGGTTTTTTTGATATTGATGGAACAATTGTTTATTTCTCAACATTTAGCTTTGATGAAAGAAGAATATTATTCGGTATTTCTTTTGAAAAGAATATAATCACTGAATTAACAAATTATGTTGGTCAGGACGCCATTTTATTTCTCCAGACAAATGATAAACTGGTAATTCCTGAAGAATTTCTTGAAACTGGCATTTTTGTTAAAGATATAATCGAATCTCAGGAAAAGGCTGAACAGTTACCATTTACCATAAGCCAAAACAAACCTTTTTTTGGTTTTTTTGAGCCAAAAAATGTTTATCTAGTCGACAAATTGACAATAGGAAATGCCAATTTCTACATATTACAATCGCAAGGATTACTGGCAACTTTAAAAACAAAACTTCTTCCAGTAATTTTGATACTTCTTGCCAGTTTAATTACTTTTTCTTTGATTTTTTCTAAGTCACTAAATTCCTACCTTTCCATGGCATTAAATAACATCCTTAAAGGCTTTTCCTCGATGCGTAATGGAAAATACGAGCGAGTAGAGTTGAAGTCAAATGACGAATTGGGACAAATAGCCAAGGACCTCAATAATACAATGGGTTTTATTGAAAGTACACAGGAAAGGCTAAAAAAAACAAACGAATTATTGCGGAAAGCGACAATAGAAGCACAACAGGCGAATAAAATGAAATCCGAATTTTTGGCAAATATGTCCCACGAGATGAGAACACCCATGAACGCCATTCTTGGTTTTGCTGAACTTCTACTGACCGAAGAAACAGATAAGGAAAGACGAAAATATCTGGATACAATATACAAAAGTGGTGAACACTTACTTGACTTAATAAACGATGTTCTTGATCTATCAAAAATAGAATCCGGTCATATTGAAGTTTACGAAAACATTTTTAATCCACGAATACTAATTAATCAAATGGTTGAAATGTATTATCCAATGGCAAGATCAAAGAAATTGCATCTGGCAAGCAACATTGATGAAAATGTCCCTGAATATATTATTGGTGACGAATTTAAGATCAGACAAATCTTAACCAATCTAATTTCAAATGCTATTAAGTTTACTAAAATTGGCACGATAACAATTTTGGGCAGTTTTAGAGAAGGTTACATGATCTATGAAGTTCACGATACAGGTATTGGAATTTCAAAGAAAAAACTTGATAACGTATTTGAACCCTTCGTTCAAATTGAAAGCAATATGTCCAGACGTTACGGTGGTTCGGGTCTTGGCCTTGCAATAACCAAACGTCTGGTAAATCTGCAAAATGGAACTATCTACCTTAATAGTGAACCAGGAAAAGGAACAACAGCGGTTGTGAGAATACCTTCAAATGTCCCCTCTAAAAAACAACTTTCTCAATCAATCAGAGATTCAAAAGAAAGCGAAGATATCGCAATAATGATTGTTGGAAATAACGAAGAATATTTCGACACTCTTTCCAGTATATTCAACAAACTTGGTCTAAAATATAAAATGATAAAAGATATTCCACTAATAAATCACTATCTAAAGCAAGATGACTACAGATTGATAATAATCAACAATTCTGATCTTGATGAATCACAAAGAAGTAATTTGTTTAGCGAGAAATTTCAGTCTATAGATGTTCCGATAATTTTAGTTGGCAGTTTATACAATAACAAATTACCGTTACCTGAAAATCAATTCAGAGTAATAGATGATTTTAAAAATGAAAAAAAATTGATGGAAGCTGTTTCTAAATTCATTCCTGATTTGAAGCCTTTTCTTAGCAAGAAAGCAATCAGAATACTGGTCGTTGAAGACAATGAGCCAAATCAGTTACTGATTAAGAAGATCCTTGAACGTGCAGGCATCAAAGTCGATGTTTCATTTAATGGGAAAGAAGCTGTCCAGATGATACTTGAAAATGTTTATGACCTCGTTATTATGGATATGCAAATGCCTGTTGTAGATGGATACGAAGCTACCCGGCAAATAAGAAAGATGGGTAATAATATTCCAATCATCGCTCTCACAGCACATACCATGCAGGGTGATGAACAAAAGAGTCTAGAAGCTGGTTGTAATGCTTACCTCGGTAAACCGATAAAACAAAAGGAATTACTTGATATTGTACGGTCATTTATCGGAACGTCTGGAAGAGTTACTAAGTCAAATAAACCCTTGTTAAGTCAGGAGAAGGAAGCTACTACCGGTCTTTTTATTAAAAGAGAAGAAAGAATTGAATTTTTTGCAGAAAACATGGGCATATCAGCAGATGAGGCAAAAACAATGTTTGAAGAATATGGAAGTTTTTTGGGCGAAAGAATTGATATATTGAAGAAATTCCTAAGTAAGAATGATTTTGAATCAATTACAGTTGAAGGGCACAGTATAAAAGGTTCAGGCACTATGTACAGTGTTGAAGAAATTGCAGAAGCAGGGAAGAATCTCGAATTGTACGCAAGGGAAAATAATAAGGAAAAAGTAACTGAAATAATCAACGAAATGGAGAAAATTCAAAAAAAGTTATGGCCTGACTAAATAGTTATCGTAAGTTTATTTTTACCTTCTGAATAATTGTAATTAATGTCTTTGGATAGTGATTTTATAAGAAATATCCCCATTCCTCCACGTTCAAACTTATCAGTTTTATCCAGGTCAATATGCTCGTATTCAAGCGGGTTAAAAGGTTTAGATTCATCCTCGATTAAAATAGTATAACTGCTATTATTCTTGTCAATGCTGACCCAAATTTTTTCATCAGGGGATTTTTCATAACCATATTTTACTATATTAGTACATATCTCTATTACTAACAAACCAGCCCTAAAGGCAAGTTCATTACCACTTCTTTTTGCTATAAATGAGTAGACTTCTGCTGAAACATCATCTACTGCATCAAGTGTCGATGAGATTGTTGCTCTATATGATTCTGTGTTTGTCATATTCCCCATTTCAAAGATCCTTAATTATTTCTTCGGGTTTTCTATCATCCATTACAAACAATTTATCAAGCTTCAACAAAGTAAGGATATCTTTCACTTCTTTTCTTAATCCAGATAATAACATTTGTTTTCCAGAAGAAGTAATCGATTTATAAATACTAATAATAGAAGCAATACCCATACTGTCAATAAATATAATATTCTGACAATCAAAGATTATTGTTTCTAAATTGTCAAGTCTTTGCTTTTTAAACCATTCCTTCAATTCAGCAGATATCTTTCCTGTCAATCTGAATTCTTCCTCAGAGGAAATTATCGCAGCGCCTTTGTCTCTTTTCTCTAAATAAAACATAATTTCACTCCCGGGGGTTCAAAAATTGATGGCAACAAAAGTAATGTCATCTTCGTAATATTCGTACATTCGGTAGTTTTGCAGATATTCTTTTAGGTCTTTAACAATATCTTCCACCTTACATGATCTGTGATTTTCAAGGAACTTTTCCAAAGGCTTATATCCAAATGATCTATCATCTTTTCCTCTTAATTCCGTTAAACCGTCAGAGTAAAGGAAAATCTTGTCACCTTTACTAAAGTCCATTGAATTGACTTCTCCTTTAATCAAATTAATGCCCACAAGACTTTCTTGCGGGAAGGTAATATACTCAGTATGTCCATCTCTTTGAAAAATCGGCAAAGGTATCCCGGCATTTGCAAGGTGTAACTTCTTCTCACTATAATCAATAAGCAGTGCAATTATAGTAATAAATAATTCAAAACGTTCAAATTTGAAATTTAACTCCAGTTCTTTCATGAACTCTGTTAAATCAAAAGTCAAATGAGAGTTTATATAATCCTCAATGAATCTATGAACCATCACCGAAAGCATCGAGGCATTTACACCATGACCAGCTACATCAACTATATAGACAAGTTTTCGGTCATTTCCAAGTTCCATGAAATCAAAGATATCCCCACCTACTTTGTATGATGGTTCATATAACCAGGATATTCTTGGTTTTGTATTTTTTGGAATAGTGGTGGGAACCAGTGCTCTTTGAATACCCTCTGCAGCTTCTATATCCATTTTTAGATCTGAAACAGCCTCTTGAAGAGAATTAATCAAATTGTGCATTTTCAACTGCGTATTTACTCTTAAAAGAACCTCTTCTGGGAGAAATGGTTTTGCGATGTAATCTACCGCTCCATATTGAAGGGCTTTAATTCTATTTTCCTTGTCTGATGAACCAGTTAAAACCACGATAGGCAAGTTCTTCATAGCAGAGTTGTTTTTCAAACTCCTCAGTATCTGTAACCCATTTATATCTGGCAATATGAGATCGAGTAACACAAGGTCAGGTTTTTTGCTGTCGATTACATTTTCAACTCCTGCTCCTCTGGCATATTCAAGGACTTCAAATGAAGACCTTTCTAATATTTTTTTTAGTAAAATCCTTACAGAAGGGTCATCATCAACTATAAGAACTTTGTCCATATACTTGATCCTCCTAATAGCTACTCAAAATACCTAAGTGCTTTAGCAGGAGACATTTTTGATGCAATGTAACTGGGAATAAAAGTAGCCAGTAATGATATCAGGTAAAATATTATCCCCATACCGAACAATTGGTCCCAGGGTATTGCCATGTTAATTCCATTAAATGCGGCAGAACTAAACAGTTCCTGACTCGTTAAAGCTCCTGTTATCATTCCCAGAAGAATTCCGATCAACACAGTAAAGCTTGTTTCTATCCAGAAAGAACTGAATACCATCTTTTTTGTAAAACCTATGGCCTTTAACATTCCAACAAGCCTTCGGCGTTCATATAACGCCTTTACCATAATAATCGCTATTCCAACAATGCCAACGATCATTCCAAAATACAGGAATGAGCGCAATATATCTATCATCCCCCTTATAGACTGTGTCATAAGTTCTATCAGATTATCAACAAACAAAGGAATCTGGGCATTTGAATTAGTAATAGTTCTCAGTTCATCCATATGTGATTCCTTCTCTTCTGTATTGTTACCGAGCAGGTTAACCAGCACAATTTTTGTTGCACTGTTAAATGAATCTTCTGGCAACGCTTTTTCACTGATCATAAAACCAGATAAAAAGGTTAGACTTGAATTCTTTACCTTTCCTATCACAGTGAACTGACCTAGATCTTCCTTGATCTCGACAGATTCTTTAGATGAGTAATATTCCATCGGTGCACCTTGTTCCATAGGTGAAACTTGACCACCCGTTATTGTTGATAAATTGATTTTATCTCCTATTTCAATAGAAGCTATCATAGATAATGCTCCATTCAGCACAACTGTTTTAGGATTTTCTCTCATATAATCCCAAAGATCTCCAGTAGTCTCGACATTTCTGCGAACTTCTGGCACCAATTCAAAATTCGATAATTCTGGAATTTTTTCACTACCAAAATTATCATCGAATATGTATGCTGGAAATCTGGAAACTATTCCTGTGTTCCTTTTCAAACCCAGATTGATACTTTTAACAGTTGCCATTGAAGTTAGGTAATCAAGATCTTTGTACTCATCATAATTTACATTATCACGACTTATCGAAAGTATTCCAACATCGTATCCCATAAAAAAGAGGTTTCTACTCTCTACCAGATTTCTTTCTTGAGAATATGGAATAATTGAGATTAATGTAATGATATAAATCACAAGTGCATACATTGCTATCGTTAATCCGGTCCGTCTTCTATTTCTAGCTGCGAATGCAAGAGCTACTTTGAAAACTCCTGAACTCTCTCTTAATTTTTTGAATATTGTAGTTAAAAGCATTTCAAAGATTCGTAGATTATATACAACCAGCAGTAACCCGGCAAATAGTATTGTTAAACCTTTTGATATCATTAATACTAATGAATCTCCACCTTGTGAAGAAACAAATTCTATATTATTACTGAACATTGTGAAAGTAACAACTGCAATGCCTGAAACAGTAACAAGAACTCTTCTAATTGATTCAGGAAGTGTGAACGGAAAAAGAAGTATGGTAACTACCAGTCCAATAAAAAAACCTATCGCATTCGAAGAGCTAAAAGATGCGATCACAACAAGAAGACCAATTAAAAAACCAGTAATTGAAACAATCTTAATAATTTGTTTTGAACGCTCTGTAAAATATTCTGGAATTCCTCTTACTGCTTTAACTATGTTCATTCTTGAGATTTTCCTGCAGGAGTAAAGAACAACAACCATTGGGACAATCAAGCCCAGGAAAAAGCCATAGAAAATTGATTGGGGTTTTATGTAGAAAGAAAATGACATCTGAAATGTCTGCCCAAATTGACTGGCTTCTTCAATGAATGTAAGACTGGTAACGTTGGTAAATAGATTTACAAATTTATCCAGCAAGAATTTCGATATACCTATACCTACAGGTACGCCAACTAGTGAAGCCAAAAGTGAGTAGAAGAAACCTTCATATAGAATAACCAGACTTACTTTCTTTCTTGTGTATCCCAGAGCCCTGAGCGTTCCAAGTTCTGTTCTGCGTTCCTCAGCAAGCATAAGATAAATATTAGATAGTAACAAAATCCCGGCCAAGATTGCAAAAAAGCTTAAAGCTAAGAATAATATATCAATATTTGATTGGGAAACACTCTCTACCTGTTCTTCTTTAATCTTATTTATTCTTAAGTTAAGACTTTCCGGGGCATTTTCTTCAATTAGTTGTTCAACTCTTGAGCTATATTTTGCGCCAGCAATATAATCGCCTTTATTAGAAACCAATAATTCCGTATAAGAGTTATCTATGTTTATCTCCAATAATTTTCTCGCGTTTTCTGGTGTTGTTATGATGGAGCCACCATAGTTTGTCATCGCTGTTCCCTGATAACCTAAAATACCTTCAGTTTCTATAATGTTTTCAACCGTAATAGTTGGAAGTTCCGCCCAAAAAACGAATCTAAGACTGGCGTCTCTCATCAATTCCAGTTCGTCTCCAATCTTCAGATCCAGGTTTTTTGCAAGTTTTTCCGAAATCATTACACCGTTATCAGATAATTTAAAATCAACTTCTTCATTATTGTTTGACCCAAAATTAGCGATTTTCTTTTCATCAATTCCCATTAACCATACAGTTTCAGAAAACGCTGGTTCCATATTCTTTGTTTTGCCTGGAATTCCTGCAACAACTTCTTTTGCTACAATAGGAACTACCCCATCAACTATATCGGATTCACTCAAGCTTTGTGCAAGTGATTCGATCGTCTCGTACTTAATGTATGGATTATTTGTTTCTTTTGTTGTTGCTGTGACAGAAATATCAACTTCCCCGAAACGCTTTTCTATTTGTGAAAATATGAATTTTTGAAACGAATCATTCATAGCGAAAGAACCAACTATAAGCGCAGTGCCAACGAGTGATCCTGCAATAACAAGAAAGGTATCAGCTTTTCTTCTAAATATATTTCTAAAACCAATTTTAAAGGCAATTTTGTTT
This sequence comes from Petrotogales bacterium, assembly GCA_041694295.1. Lineage (GTDB taxonomy): Bacteria > Thermotogota > Thermotogae > Petrotogales > Kosmotogaceae > JASMTM01. The sequence continues at coordinate 16,136 of JASMTM010000243.1, read as the reverse complement.
CGTAACATTGAAACTATCACAATAATCAGTGAAGCTGCTATGGCAATTACCAATACGTTTATAAGCATTCTATTTTTCCATTACCTTTTCTTTAGATGAAACGATTAATCCACTATCCATCTGAATAACTCTATCAGAACCTGACGATATCCTTTCATCATGAGTGACTATAACGAAGGTTTGGTTATAATCCCTGTTCAACTGCTCTATCAGATCCATCAATTCTCTACTTGTTTTCGTGTCAAGTGCTCCTGTAGGCTCGTCTGCCCAGATTATCTTGGGTTTGTGAACGAGTGCTCTGGCAACCGAAACTCGCTGCCTTTCACCACCACTTAATTGTGAGGGGAAATAATCTGTCCTTTCTCCAAGACCAACCTTCTCAAGCATTTCAACAGAATCTTTTCTAGCTTTCTTTTCATCATATCCCAGTGTTAAAAGAGCAAGTTCAACGTTTTCAACAGCATTTAAAACGGGGATCAAATTGTAAAACTGGAAAATAAATCCCATATTCTTGGCTCGAAATCTTGTTTTTTTGTCGTCTTCCAATCCGTGTATATTTATTCCATCAATGTTTACTACTCCGGATGTTGGCTCATCAATGCCTGAAAGACAGTTCAAAAGTGTGCTTTTCCCACATCCTGACGGACCAAGGATAGAGAGAATTTCGCCATTGTTTATATCCAGATCTATACCTTTCAGTGCTTCAACTTCAATTTCCCCATTTTTATATGTTTTTGTTAATTCGCTTACCTCAACAAATGCCATCACCAGAGCCTCCTATATCACTTAAATAAACCTATTTAAAATGACGTTCTATTATATCTCTCATTTCTTTTTTTAGACGCTCAACGTTTTTCAAAAGGTTCCGAAAACCCAAAATTGCCATTATAATAATAGCATACATTGCTCCGTACCCTATTACAAGGGTAACAAGTTCCTTAATCCCATACTGATAAAGAGCAGAAACAGAACTCAATATTGGGAAAACAGGGGCGATAAAGATTGATATAATGTAAAGCTTCCTTTGAAATATTGCAGCTTTTCTTATTCTTTTTTCCGTTTCTATAACCCAGTTCTTCAGTTTGCGGTATTTTTCATCATCAACGTAGGTTTTTTCTTGAAAGGAAAAACTCATTTCTTTTTCCAGCTCTTCGTAAACTGTGCCTCTACCTTCTATAAAATCAGAAATCAATTTCTTATTCTTTTCGTTGAAACCCAACTTTCCAGTAGCAAGTAAATATGCCGGTATCACAGCCAGGGGAAACAAAATAAACAACCAGTCAAAAAAATACGCAAACAAATTAACTGAATATTGAGCTGATATTGCAGCAATATAATATATGAGAATTGACTTTTTCATTGATTCTATCCTTCGTTTTTCTCAGGCAATTTTTCCAGCATACTTTCAGAAGCTGAGATTTTTAGACTTGATTGTTTGATCTCCATTATCCAGTCAACAGGAATAATTTTTTCGGTTTTTTCACCCTTAACTGTAATATTTATAACTATATGAGTTATGTGACCTGAGTCATCTAAAATAACACTGCCAACCCTTCCAATTTCCTTTTCTTCAGCTGAAATTACAAATGCGCCTGGTTCTACAGCTCTACTTTCCTCTTCTATATTGTATTCCTTTATTAAAGGAGGAAGAGGGTAAAGCTCGGCATAATCTCCAACAGGTCTTAACCAGTAAATTGGCGTAGCGCCTTCTTCAGACCCTTCTCCTGTGACAAAATATGTCTCTTCAAAGTCCTGTAAATGCTGGACCTCTTCGGCATTAACTTCAAGTCTTACCTCGTCCGGAGCTGCAAAATATACACAATTAATGGGAGCCAATTTTGCCACTCTGTTGAAAAATCCTTTTTCTATAACTATATGAGTAACTTCGTTATTCGTTGGATGAACAACAATTCTTGTTAATTTTCCAAGATTTTTGCCGTCCGAAGATATTACTTTAGAACCCCATTTTAATCTATTTTTCATTATTTCACCCCCTGACTATTATTTTATCATTTAACACTTTAAAGTGACTTATAGCGATAACTTGTTTTTAGGTCAAAAAAATCTAATACTTAACTTCCTGGCTAACAATCCAAAAGGTCTATGACTAATTCTTACTGTTCTTTTTACGGCTTTTTATTCTAAAAAGGACTTTTATTAAAGAGTTTCACTATCTCAAAAACCCATATTATTATTGAACTAAGCGCGAAAGCAATCAACAAATCTATAAATGCAAGAGGGACAGTGCCAAAGGTTTGCTGTAAAAATGGCACGTAGATTACAGCTATCTGTAACAGAAAGCTAGCAACTAAAGCCCACATCATTGATGGATTTTTCCATGGTGGATCTTTAAAGATTGAAAGTTTTGTTCTTATTGACGGTGCGCAGAATAATTGAGAGAAAACTAGTGTAGTAAATATCATCGTTCTCCAGGCTTCATTGTTCAGTGAGCGGTAAACAATGCCTACTGTTAATGAAACAGCTGCTAATAGTGCTCCAATAAGTGCCACTGTCCATCCTCCTTTTCCAAGCACCGATTTGCTTACCGGATTGGGTGGACGGTTCATAACATCTTCCTCAGGAGGTTCCACAGAAAGTGCCAGCGCTGGCAATCCATCTGTTATTAAATTAATCCATAAAATTTGTAGAGGTAAAAGCGGTAATGTCAACCCCATGAAAGGACCAATAAGCATTGTCCAGATCTCACCGAAGTTTGAACCCAGCATGTATCGAATAAACTTCTTAAGGTTATCAAACATCGTTCTTCCTTCTTTTACTGCGTCTACAATCGTGCTGTAATCATCATCTAGAAGAACCATTTCTGATGCTTCTTTGGAGACATCAGTACCATTTATTCCCATGGCTACGCCAATATCTGCTTTTTTAAGTGCCGGAGAATCGTTTACACCATCTCCGGTCATTGCTATCGTTTGACCAATATCCTGTAAAATCTTTACAAGTCTCAATTTATGATCGGGATTAACCCTTGCAAAAACAGAATGAGTTTTTACTATTTCCTTTAATTCTTCATCTGAAATATCATTTAACTCATCTCCTGAAATAACTTCATCTTCATTTTCTGCAATACCAACCTCTTTTGCAACACTAAAAGCTGTTAGCGGGTGATCACCGGTGATCATAATTGATCTTACTCCAGCATTTTTTGCAACTTTTACTGATTCTTTAACATCATCTCTCGGAGGATCTATAAGACCAACCATTCCGAGAAAGCAGAACCCCTTCTCTTCAATTCCTTCAGTTTCACTGAACTGATTCTTCTCTACATTCTTAAAAGCTATTCCTAAGACTCTGTAGCCATCTCCAGCCATTTCCTTATTTTGCTCACTTATTTTTTCCCTGTATTCTTCTGTTAAGGAATTTATTTCACCATCAATCGCTATTTCTGTACATGCTTCAAGGAGATTATCAACCGCGCCCTTCGCTAGTGCTATATAGTTATTAACACCGAACTTTGTAAGAACTTTTTTTAGATAAGAGTTTTTTTCATCAATACTGTTGTTAATTCTATGTACGGTGGTCATTCTTTTTCTATCAGAATCAAAAGGATTCTCAGCAACTCTTGGCAATATTCTCTCTAAATTATCTTTATCAAGTCTCACGATTTTTGCTGCTTCCAGTAACGCCCCTTCTGTAGGATCACCCAAAATCTCTGAGTCATCGGTAAAGGTTGAGTCGTTACATAAACCTCCGGCCAAAAGAATCATTGATAACATGCTGGAATCATTGCTAGAATATTCTTCAAGATTTATTTCTTCGTCAATGTCAATATCGAATTCCTTGCTGTAAGTTTTTACTAAAGTCAGCTGCATTCTGTTTTCTGTTATCGTTCCTGTTTTATCTGAACAAATTGTATTAACCGACCCGAGAGTTTCTACTGCGTTCAAGCGTCTTACAAGAGCATTTTTCTTCAGCATTCTGCGTGCCCCAAGAGCAAGCGCAATCGTTACGACTGCAGGCATACTTTCTGGAACTGCTGCTATGGCCAGAGAAACACCTGCCAAAAACATCGTTTTAAGATCCTGTCCTCTTAACAAACCCAGAATAAATACTACTGCAGCTATTGCAAGAACAACTACAACCAGCCATTTCCCCAATTTCTCAAGCCGTTTTTGTAAAGGAGTATCTTCTTTTTCGACTTCCTGGATCATCGTCGCAATCTTACCGATCTCTGTATTCATTCCTGTTTTTGTAACTACTCCCACACCACGTCCATAGGTTACAAAGGTACCTGAGTAAGCCATATTTGTGTGATCACCAAGAGAATCAATCTCCCTATCGATTTTCTCTGAATTCTTGGTAACCGGTTCTGATTCTCCTGTCAAAGCAGATTCTTGTATTTTGAGTTTTGAGGCTTCAATTATCCTTACATCAGCAGAAACATGACTTCCTGCCTCTAAAAGTACGATATCCCCGGGAACAAGATCAACGGACTTGATTTTTTTAAATTTGCCATCCCTCTTAACCGTCACTTCCGGAACTGATAATTTCTTTAACGCTTGCATCGCTTTTTCAGCACGATACTCCTGAAAAAAACCTAAAACTGTATTCAAGACTAGAATTACAGCAATAACAATTGTGTCGGTGATCTCTCCTAAAAACGCCATAATAACTGCTGCCACAATCAGAACAACTATCATGATCGAAGCAAACTGAGACCAAAATATTTTCCAGGCACTTCTGCCACTCTGTTTTTTTATTCTATTTTTTCCATAATCCTTTAGTCTGCTTTTTGCTATTTCATCACTCAGACCTTTATCTTTATTCGTTTCTAATTTTTCGAGTGTTTCTTCAACTGATTTTTTGTACCAGTCAGCCATAATTTCACCTCAACTAATTATTTATGAGTTACCTTGTCTTAGTATATTTTAACAGTTTATCTTCTCTAATTGATAGGCATTTATAAAACAAGTTAAACTCCACGCAATACTTCTTCCTGTGATACCATACCAACATTGATAGGCATTTATAAAACAAGTTAAACGCTTAAGCACGATTGATGATAAAATTGTCATGTAATGATATTTATTTAAAATAATCGAGGTAATTTTTATGAAAGTTACCCTAATAAGCGGTCCTCCCAGCTCAGGTAAAACTTCTCTCGTTCTTGATGAAATGAAGAAACGTCATCAAAAGGATCCCTTTTCATACCTTTTCGTAGGACCCTCTGGTTTATACATCAGAAAAATTCGAGAGCGATTTCTTGAAATGACTGGAGCATTTTCTGCGACTAGCTTTAAACCGATAGATCATTTTGCTGTCGATATTATGAGGGCGGTTAGACCTGACTGGCTTCACATTCACAACCATGTAATGAGAATGATCATACGAGAAATTCTTGAAAAACACGATGATGAAAAATATCGAGAATTGTCCGATTCTCATGTATTTATCAACTACATCCAGGAAATGATCCATGACGTAAAAGAAAATGCCGGGTTTGATGGACTTTTCTCGGAAAATGATGAAGTTGCCGATTTTTTGAAGGATGTTTATACTAATGTTTCTGATAACCTCTCAAGAAAAAAGGTATATGACAGTTTTGATGCTTACTTGGCTGCAAAGAATTATATTAACGAAATTAATTTTGGAGAATTCGGTAAATTCTTGATATTAGATGGGTTTCATGATTTTTCCCCTGCTGCTTCTGTCTTTCTTGGTAATGTTTGTAGATCCTTTGAAGAAATTTACATTACGATTCCTGATGATAAGCATAGAAAAGAGATCTTTCATCAAAACGCAACGATCAAGGAGTTAGTCTATACCCTAAAAAATGAAAACGATCTGGAAGGAAATCAGTGTATTATTGAACGTGTTTTTTTGAAGAACCCATCCTATCCTGAAAAGCTTGAGCCATTTTTAAGTAATGTATTCTCTGAAAAGAAGAACAGCAACAAAGAGCGTAATAATGTAAGAGTTTTTAGTTGTCATGATATGTTTAAAGAGATTGAAAAGGTTACGCGCGAAGTGAAAAAGCTTACCACTAAAGACGGTTACCAACCCGATGAAATATCTATTGTAACTGGAGACTTTTCACTATACTATCAGCAAATCTCAAAATCATTTGATGATTATGGAATACCATACAGGGTTGAAGGCGATTTACCTATTCTCGAGTCAAAGGCAATACGAACGCTTCTACTTCCTTTGGAAACCGCCGCAACAGGTTTTGGCCCGGAGAAAATTATCGCAATGGCAGATGTAGGATACGCTGGAAAGGAAATCGACAATAAATTCTTCGAATCGGTAACAGTCAATTCTAGAATGCTTTATGACTACCCAAGATCAACATTGAAAAAACGAAGGTCATCACTATTAAACAAGTTGGACAGGTACAAGGATCTTTTAATAAAAAAAAGGAAAGCAATCGAATCCCATTCAGAAGAAGAATTTGTCGAACAAGAATGCAACATTATTGACGAAGAACTAAATAGGATTGACAGTGAATTCAGTCCTTCACTGGACAGGATATTTCAGATTTTGGAACCCTTTGAATCCTTAAAAAAACGTGATTGCAGGGTCTATCGGAAATATTTCGAAAACTGGGAGCATTTACTGGAACTCAAAAACAATCTTGAAATGTATGAAGAAGAGAACGACATACTCGCACTTAACCGCTTTTTTGAATCAATACTACCTGACTTTGAACGGTTATTGATTTTTTTAGGTAAAAATAAACTATCACCAACCAACTATTTTTCATATCTTTCACATATTCTGAACAATGAACACTATCAAACATCAAAAAATTTGGCCAACCGGGTTGAAATTCATTCGCTCATTAATGCCAGGCATTCAAAAAAGAAAGTAAAATTCTTTTTGGGATTTAAAGAAACAGATTACCCCAACGTTAGAATTAATCCTTTGTACAGTTTCACTCAATTTAGTATGCACCCTCCGAGGGATCTACTCCTCACCCAGGAAAAACAACAAAAACTCAATCTCTACCTTGCTATTACAAGAACAGAAGATCATCTGTTTTTCAGTTACCCCCAGAGTACTATTGAAGGTGAGCCTATCTTACCCTCACCTTATCTTGATGAAATCCTTGAAGCATCAAAAGCTAAAGTCGAAACAGTGGGCGATTCAGAAGGAAAACGAGAGATATTCCAAACCAACCTATCCTCCTGTATGAGTATTAAAGAGCTGAAACTGACTGCTGGAAGCTACTTCAAAACGCCGTGCTGGGAAGATGTTAAAAATATGCTCGATAAAGCCGGAGACTACATAGATACTGTGTCACTTGAGAGCAAATTCAAGTATCTAAATAGATATTTTAATTGGAACTTAGAAAATAATATGAACCTGAAGGAAATAATTGGGAAAAATTTCAGTTTTTCAAGATTATCTATGTATAATAAATGTCCCTTCAGATTTTTTCTGGATTATGTACTGAACCTTACAGAAAAACAAGAAGGACTCTTCGAACTTAATCCATTACAAGAAGGAAGCGTTCTTCATGCTGTTTTGAAGGATTTTTACTCGAAAAGTTTTTCCGATTGGGAAGCATCTCTTGCCAACCACATAAAGAAGTTCCTGATGTTCGACAGTGAGGTAATAAGGCAATTTGAATTCAAAAGGCTGAAAAAAATCATTGAAGAATATATAAATATAAGGGAAGCAAAAAAACCGGGGATCGAAGGAGAGTTTAGACCTCATTTTTTTGAGGTGTCTTTCGGGTTCGGTAATAATGAACCTGTTGAGATAATTGATGGAATAGGCATGCGAGGAAAAATTGATAGGCTGGATCTGGATAAATCAACAGGAGGGCTTCTATTAATAGATTATAAAAGAGGTTCCTCAGGCGAAAAAGAGCAACTCATGCTATATTCACTTGCAGCAGAACAGTTGTTCGAAGATGAAGGATATTATATTTCTGGAGGTACATTTAAACCTTTAACAGGCAAAACTATCAACAGTTGTGTCTTCACTTTACACAGAAACAGCAACATGGAATGGAACTTTAAAAGATCAACTACTCTCGATGAGAAATATATATTGGACTGGTTTTCAGATATAACATCATCTATATACAGCGGTCATTTTACACCTTCTATATTCACAAATCCGTCTCAATGTTATAAATGTCCTTATTCAGAATCCCGCTTTTGCAGTACTTTGATGTGGAGAGGAGAAAAAAATGATGTCTGAAGCGCAGCGCAAAGGTTCGGTGAACAACGATATTTTTGTGACAGCTTCAGCAGGCACAGGAAAAACCTATATGCTAGTAAAACATTATATCGATATATTCGATAACGCATTTAGAAAAAATGAAAACATCGATGTTCACAACGTTGTGGCTATAACATTTACAAAAAAGGCTGCAAAAGAAATGAAGGATAGAGTGTTAAATGCTTTTGAGGACAGACTTAAAAAGGGTTATCCGGGCAAATGGAAATCAATTCGGGCGAGAATAATTTATTCGTGGATATCTACAATTCACTCCTTCTGCGAACGTATTTTGCGAGAAGGCGCTGTTTTTCTCGGTATTGATCCAGGATTTGAGGTACTTTCCGGTATGAAAAAAACTGCTATAGAAAATAGAGTAGTCATGAGATATTTTGAAGAAAATATCGACGATATGGAAGAATTAATCGATTATATAGGTGTTGATAATACTTTTAATTTGCTAAAAGAAGTTTTGAGTTCAAAAAGATATGAAATAGATTCTTCCATTCCTTTCAAAACAGACATGAAAGAAATGGAAATTGGGGAGAAAGGCAAAAAGATTCTTCAGGGAACCAGAGTATTTCATTCAAAATTCAAAGGTCTATTACAACTCTATGAGGAAGAAACTACCAACAAAGGATATATAGACTTTGAAGACCTCCTCATAAAAACCCGCGATCTTCTCAAGAAATTTCCTGCCATAAGAAAGAAATATATCGGGAGATTCAGATATCTTCTTGTTGATGAGTTTCAGGATACAAACGAACTGCAAAAGGAAATAATCGATTTGCTTCACACTAAAGGAGAGAATTATCTGTTTTTTGTAGGTGATGACAAACAATCAATTTACAGATTTCGGGGTGCTGATGTTAGTGTTTTCAACAAAACCAGGGAACGTTTCCATCAGAAGGGCTCGAATATTACGCAGCTAACCACAAACAGGCGCTCGCATCCTGATATTGTAGAGTTTCAAAACAGATTATTTGGAAAGGTTATGAACACCCAGCACGCTGAAAAATTGTTTTATTCAACCTATGAGACCAAAATCAATTCATTACCATACAAATCAGCAGATAATGCTTCACGGGTAAGGGTATTATTCTCTGAAAACACTTCAAAGGAACCTCTGCACATTGCAAAATGCATTACTGATTTGCTAAATGAAGAAATTACCTTTCGTGATAAAAACGGGAACTATGAAAAGAGAGTGATCAAACCAGGAGATATTGCCATTCTCTTTAGAAAATCAGGTAAAGTTAAATTATACGAAGAACAGCTAGAACAACGCTCCATACCCTATTACACAGTCAGTGGAAGGAATTTTTATGACAGACCTGAAGTAGCTGCTCTACTGGCATGGCTTGATATTATAGTAGATCCATTAGATGATAACTCATTTGCAAAATTTCTACTTTCACCTGCCGTGGGACTTACACTCGATGAAATTGTTGATTTAAAGGGGAAAAATGATCATTTCTATCAGTCAATAAATCGATCACAAAATATCACTGTACAAAAGTTAAAAACGTTGTTCGATCGATATATGAAACTCAAATTTGTATTTAGTCCCGGAAATCTTCTAGAAAAATTCGTATCTGAAACGGATTACCTGGCGAAACTTTCATCACTGCATAACTCTCAAAGAATGATTGCCAATGTTGAAAAACTTCTTGAAATTTCAAAAGAACTGGACAGGATGGGGACAACCCTAAGGGAGCTATCCTCAAATCTAAAATCCTTTGTTGATAGCACAGAAGAAACAGAAGCAACATTAGAAACAGAACAATCGAACAGCGTTAAATTGCTTACTGTTCACAAATCAAAGGGTCTTGAGTTCCCCATCGTATTGTTGGCTGATTGTTTCTGGCAGGAAAAAAATTCAACTGGCCCCGAAGTTTTGTTCGGAGAAAACGGTTATATGATTACTGAAAAAATGAGCGCCAGTAATAATGAAACAGTTATCTCAAATTTAGTTAGTGATGAACTTGAAAAAGAACGCGAAGAAGAAAAACGTACCCTGTATGTAGCAACCACTAGACCAAGAGAAATGCTTATTTTAAGCTTGAATGGCAAACCCAATGGTAGACGTCCCTGGTCACAAATGTTCCTCGAAACTCTTATTAATTACGATGAAAAAAATTTGCAAATATCTTCAAACATGTCAGATCTTATAGAGGAGATCCATCCTTCAGGTGAGTTCAAACAATATATAAGCAAAGATACAGTTGAACCACCATCTGAATTTGACATCGAATTAATAAAAAATCTTGATTCGACAACTTACAATAAATATATCTCGCCAACTGCACTACAGAAAGAAGTGAATTTCACTTTTCGTGATAACGGTGAATCTACGGAGTTTAAAAGAGATCCTAAAGAACTGGGAACCTTAGCTCATTCTTTTCTTGAGCAAGTGGGTGTTAAAGGAACTACTTTAAAAAGTTTGATTCAAGGTGGTGACCCGGTAGCGGTCGATAAAATTAGGTTTTTTGAGGATGATTTAAAAACAGTAAAGAATGTACTTGAAAAAAATATTGAAAATCAACTTATAAAAGATATTGAACAATCGAAAAACGTGATAAATGAAAACATGTTTCAAAAAAAATTCGGAAAATATATACTTGTTGGGGTAATTGACAAACTCTATTTAACCCGAGAAGGCTGGAAAATAGCCGACTTTAAATATGCCCATTATGACAAAAAGACTTTAAACAAATATACTTTTCAAATGCGGTTCTATTATTATATTTTAAAGGAACTTCTCAATCCAGTGGAAATTAATTTACTTTATTTAAAAGACAGCAAGACAGTAACCGTTAAACCCGCTGAAGACTTTGAAAAACTGCTAGTGGAAGCTTTAAAACAAGTCGAAAAGAAGGTGGTTATATGATTCTTAAACCAACACGCAGATCGTTCTTTTTAAGATACTTTATTTTTCCTTATTACTTAATCTGCGGCATTACTATGATCTATCTTGCAAATCTTGAGAATGTTAAAATTGCTTCAGCAGATTTTTGGAAATATCTTGGGATTTGGCTTGCATTAACAATGATCCCTTCTCTCATTCTGTCTTTTTACAGAAGACGATTTGGCTGGTTTTTCTTTACCCTGTTAATGAATATTGTTGGCTGGACTGGCTATTTCTATCTACAAAGTGTTGAGGAATTTGAACAGCAATTGAAATACGATTTTCTTGTAATGTTGGCAAAAAATGCGCCTTATATGATTTTCATAATTGTATCCTTCATCGCACTTATAATCATTGAATTATACAGACTCAGTTTTAAGTATGAAATTTCAAGAACGAACATTTCCATTACGTACGGATTATTTGGAGCAAATAAACAACTAGTAATTTCAAAAAATATTACAAACGTTCTGAAAAAGCGTTCTGTAATTGAATGTATGCTTGGGATTGGTCATGTTATTCCCGTAACATCTTCAGGTATGGGCGCAGGTGATACCGGCGTATTCGGAGGAATGGGGGCAGGCATTGGAGCAAAGAACACCGGAGTTGGTGCATTCATGGGAAAAACCAGCACGGAAAAAGAATTTGTTGCTAATCCAAAAAACTGTTTATATGGTGTTGCAAATCCAGATAAAGCGATGAATTTTATTGCTCATTTACTCGTGGATGAAAATCAACCACATCATGATATTTCTGGTGATTCAGAAGAACACAATACTATTTCTGATGAAAGGAATTCTTAGAAGTGGCGTGCCCGGGGCGATTCGAACGCCCGGCCTCCAGATCCGCAGTCTAGCGCTCTATCCAGCTGAGCTACGGGCACAACAAATGGCGGAGAGGGAGGGATTCGAACCCTCGGAGGGCACAATGTCCTCACTTGCTTAGCAGGCAAGCGCCTTCGGCCGCTCGGCCACCTCTCCGTTCCTAAAAGATTCTATCACGCCCAAATATGCGTGTCAACAATTTTTTGTCACCTTGATGGCATCCAAAATGTAATAACATTTAGAAAGTGATACCATATGGTAGTAACTACCGAAAGAAAACCAGACCTGAACGAAGTCCCTTTTGGGTAGGCGATCAATTCCATACACCTTTCATTGTTCCCTTTCTCATCAGCATAATCATATCCGCGAATTAATGTCATCGGAGACATTTCATTCGTTTGACCCATCATCATTCCTGATATTCCAGCAAGAGAGTCAATCACACAATCGTTTCCTCCAAGATGATATTTACCAAATATGTCTGCACTTCCGCTTTTTCGAGTTATTGGATCGATGCCCGAATAACCAACAGCTACATCTTGCGAACCCATTCTACCTAATAAAGAAACAGTGTCGGTAATAACAACAGCGACATTTTTACCTGTCAATTTCTCCACGGATTCTCTAATCTTCTTTGCTGTTTTGCAGGGGTTTTCGGGAATCATGGTAACATATCCGTCTCTGGCATTTGAAAAATCAATCCCCGCATCATCAAGAAATGCTGCATGATTATTAACAATAAACACAAACCTAGAAATCTCCAGCGCTTCTTCTGTTCCTTTATGATTTATTGATAACTCGAGCAATCTGGACCAAAGCTTTTTATTTTTTACTATTTTCTTAAATGGTATAACTATTAAAGGTTTACCTTCATTAAAAATAAGCTGCATTTCCCTTGGATCCTTTTTGAAGATCTTTGCAAAAAATCGCGCTTTCATTGAAGGATTAACAGTTGAGAGCTTAAATGTTCTTTTTTCAAAAAGAGAAGCTATTTTAGACGTAATAACAAGTATATCTCGATTTTCTATTTCAAGTCCGTTTATATTTAGATTTTCTACGATAACTTCACCAATCTCGATACTTTCGGTTTCCTCAGGTAATAGTGGCTTTTTGAATTTTATAGGATAAACATTCAAAACAGTGGATACGTTTTTTTTCACTAACTGGAATCTCCTTTTTTACATACAATTAGATTAAGCAATTTATTTGTGCTGTATAATTTTACCATTAAAGAAACTACATGTTTTTATCAGTCAACGAATTGATCCGGGAGGCCTTTTCATGAATAAATTTGTCTCGAAAATTTCTGAACTTCTTAATATTGCCAGATGGCAAGTCGAAAACGCGGTTAAATTACTGGATGAAGGAAAAACAATCCCTTTTATTTCTCGTTATCGTAAAGAAAATACTGGTGAACTGAATGAAACCCAGTTAAGAGATATCGCTGACAATCTTGAAAATTTAAGAAAATTGCATCAAAGACGCACTGAAATAATCAGAATCGTACAGGAAAAAGGAAAAATGACCGCTGAACTAAAAGAAAGCCTTCAAAAAGCAGAAAGCCTTCAGGAACTTGAGAACCTGTATCTACCGTACAAAAGCAAAAAAGAGACAAGAGCTGATAAAGCAAGGAAGAAGGGACTATCGGAACTTGCAGATTTCTTGGAAGTTACTAAAACAAAGGATAATAAATTTGTTGAATCGTTTGTCAACAAGGAAAAGAGTGTAGATAACAGAGATGAAGCAATGGAAGGGGCCCTAGATATCATTGCTGAAAAGCTTTCACAATTTTCTGACGTTCGCAAACATATTAAGAAAGTTTTCGATAACAAAGCTTTAATGCAATCTGCTAAGGGCGAAAACGAAGATCAAAATGGCATCTACAAGAATTATTATTCCTTTAAACGTCCTTTAAAGCAGTTGGCTGCTCACCATATTCTTGCGATTTTTAGGGGTGAAAGAGAAAAGAAATTGAAAGTATCTTTTGATGTTTCGCACAATTTTGTACCGGATATTTTGAAAATAAAAAAATACAACAGCGAACTCGCTTACTATGAAGTATTAAAGGATACTATTCAAGATGCACTAACAAGATTGATTATTCCTTCCGTAGAAAGAGAAATACGATCGCAGCTAAGAGAACAGGCTGAGAACCGTGCAATCTCAGTATTTGCTGAAAACCTCAGAAATCTTATTCTCCTTCCACCATTAGGAGAAAAGACTGTTATGGGAATTGATCCTGGATACAGAACAGGTTGTAAAATAGCGGTTATAGACAGAGAAGGAAATCCCATTTATCATGACACAATTTACCCAACTCCTCCAAAAAATGAGATACTCCCTTCAGAAGCAAAGTTAGCAGGGGCAATCAACCAGCTTAATATCGATATTATTGCAATAGGTAATGGTACAGCTTCCAGAGAAACCAGGGATTTTGTCATCAACATGATTAAAAAGCACAAACTTAAATGCAAGTATCTGATAGTTTCTGAAGCAGGAGCTTCTGTTTATTCTGCATCCAAAACAGCCGTTGATGAATTACCTGATTATGATGTAACAACGCGGGGAGCTATATCGATAGCGAGAAGAGTACAGGATCCACTTGCGGAATATGTCAAGATTCCCCCCGAATCACTTGGTATAGGCATGTATCAGCATGATGTGAACAAGAAAAATCTTAGAAAATCTCTTGATAGAGAAGTTGAATCAGCAGTTAATTTTGCAGGTGTAAATCTCAACACATCCTCTTTTCATCTTCTAAAATACATCTCGGGACTAAACAGCAGCACTGCCAGAAAAATAGTTGAAAGGCGTACACAAACTGGTGCCTTTTCTGACAGGAAGGAGTTGCTTGAAGTCGAGGGCATTGGACCGGTTGCCTTTGAACAGGCAGCGGGTTTCTGTAGAATTATAAATGGAGACAATCCGCTGGACAGCACAATAATACATCCTGAATCCTATGAAATTGCTGAAAGCATTCTTCAGTTTATTGGCTTTTCTTCAAACGATTTAATTGAGAAGAAAAAACAAATCCATAAATCTCTAAATGAAGTCAACTGGAAAAAGTATGCTTCGAAAAACGGCTTTAATGAGATAACTGTCCAGGATATTGTAAAATCACTTCAAAAACCTGGCCTCGATCCCCGGGATGAGCTGGAAAAACCATTGTTAAGAGACGATGTTATAACCATGGAACAGCTTAAATCAGATATGGTACTGGAAGGAACAATAAGAAATGTGGTTGATTTCGGAGCTTTTGTCGATATCGGAGTAAAACAAGATGGTTTAATCCATAAATCGAAAATGGGCAGATTCGTAAAGGATCCACTGGAGGTAGTATCTGTTGGACAAATCGTGAAGGTAAAGGTACTGAATGTTGACCTTGAAAGAGAACGAATCTCACTTCAGTTATTGAGACGCTGACACATTTAATACAGTCAGCAATTTTCATCCCAGTAATAGGTATGATAATTATCGTTGCCAATCTCAAAAACCACCTGATAATCAATAATTTCTTTCCACATCAACGCAGAATTAGCGGGAAGGAAACGTAATGTATCGTGTACCAAACCGAATATGTTCTCTTTGTTTGCTTCGATGGAAGATGAACGGAATTCTTTAAACAGGATTTCCTTGTCTCCTATAAGAGCTCTATCTTTTAAAATTTGCGCTTTAACCTTTCTACCTTTGTAAGTAACCTCGTCCTCAACAGGAAGATTCACATTCATATTATCAGGTCTGATTTTCTTATGCAATTCAATTACTTCATATACATTCGGTTTTTTCCAGGACTTATTGCATGTATTACAAGTAAAACTGTTAATTTTTCCTTTAATGTTTCCTATTGCTCCGCAACTGGGGCACCTCCATAATAATCGATTAATACCCAAATAGTGCCTATAACGTTTATTAAAGGAACGGTCTTCTTTGTCAAGAAATGAAATTATTTTCTCTTCCATATTATCTTCACTGGGATTTATCGGTTCTCCAAATTCAATGTTAATATGGCCAAACTGAACGATATTCGACCATCTGGGCCAAAGCCTTTGAGCTCCATTGAACTTTACCGGTATGATCGGAACCCCCAGCCTTTTGAACAATTTCCAGATTTCCTTTCTAATACATAATCGTTCTCCGTCCCAACTTCTGGCCGCTTCTGGCGCTATAATAATATTGAATTTACTTCTTAAAGTACTCATTATATCTCTCATTGCCCT
>JASMTM010000242.1:0-3214 GCA_041694295.1 Petrotogales bacterium | reverse complement strand
TAAACGCGCTCCGAAGAGGAGGTAATACGATGAATAAATTTTTAATTGTACTCTTTTTATTAACGACATTGATTGCAATGGGTTATCAGATTGAAGTAACTCATGATCAACATAATAGAACCTATTTCAATCCTGTAGAACCAGGAGTAATTTTTGTTTCGGTGTCCGTGGAGAAAAATGAATGGACAATACCTGAGAAGGTCTTTATTGTCACTTCAAATAAAGAGTTTGAGCTGTCATATCTCAGAAATACGGGGGATTCTTTCTATTATAGAACGAAAGTCATCGATAGTGATTTTGAAAAATATTATTTTCGAATTATTGTAGAAGACAATGTTTTTTATCTGGGACAAAATGGGATGATCGAAAATGAAACACTAGAGCCATTCCGATTTGATAAAGAAAAGCCACCTGTTGATTATTTTGATACACCGGAGTGGTCAAAGGGCAGAATCTACTATCAGATATTTCCTGAAAGATTTGCCAACGGGAATGAGAATAATGATCCACCTCAAACACAGGACTGGTATCTTGATCCCGAAAGGGCAAATCTCGGTCCGGACGGTTTCTTTGGAGGGGATCTTCAGGGTGTAATTGACAAATTTGATTATCTGGAAAACCTTGGTGTTGAAACAATTTACTTCAATCCAATTTTTGAAAGCATCTCTAGTCATAAATACGATACGACTGACTATATGAAGATAGACGATAATTTCGGTACGGAGAAAACTTTTGAAAAACTGTTAAACACTTACTCAGAGGAAGATATAAACATTATTCTTGATGGTGTTTTTAATCATACAGGAACGGAGTTTTTCGCCTTCAAAGATATCAGAGAAAAAGGAGAAAATTCAGAATACGCAGATTGGTATTTCATAAAGAGCTTTCCAATCAGGAGTTATGGTGGAATAGCCATGAACTATACAGGATGGGCTGGATACGCTCATATGCCAAAGCTCAATGTGAACAACGATGACGTGAGAAACTACATTGAGTCTGTAATTGAAAAATGGGGAAATAAAGGAATAGCTGGCTGGAGACTTGATGTGGCAAATGAAGTGCCTTTTGAATTCTGGAAAGATTTTTTCCGACCTCTGGTAAAGGGAATGGACGCTTCAGATATTTTGGTGGCTGAATACTGGGGTTATGCAAAAACATTTTTAACAGGTAACAGCTTTGATTCTGTCATGAATTATCTTTTTAGAGACGCTGTGATTGAATATGTTGCAAGAGCGGGTCATTCTTCCAGTAAATTTAAAACTATGACCGAATACTACCTAAATTCATATCCTCCTCAAGTGTTAGATTCTTTATGGAATCTTCTGGGAAGTCACGATACTGAAAGGATATTGACAGCGCTGTATGGAGATATAAAACTCGCAAAGATTGCAATAACACTTCAGTTTACATTTAAAGGTTCTCCCGTAATTTACTATGGTGACGAGATTGGAATGAAGGGATACAGCGATCCGGATAACAGAAAGCCCATGTACTGGAAAGAAGAAATGTGGAACAAAAAAATGCTAGAACACTACAGAGCACTGATTAATCTTAGAAAAGAGCATTCTGCATTGAGAACGGGAGATCATAACGTTATCTATTCTGAAGATTCACTTTTTGTTTTTGAACGGGTTCTGGATGATGAACACATTATTGTATTAACGAATCCTGGAGACACTTCATTAAAATGGTTGCCTGGAAAGGATTACGGAGAATATGTCGACGTTTTTGATAACGTTAATATTACCGTAGAACAGGGAAATGCTATAGTGGTCCCAGCAAAGAGTTTTATTATAATCAATAAAAATTAATCCTAAAAAACAACATAATTCACCAAGTGTAGTGACAAAATGTCGCGCTTCAAATTTTAGATTGGCTTTTTATGCATGTTCCAGAAAGTCAACTGTCAAACTCAAGAGGAGTTTTATTATAATCAACAACGTTGATTAATTTTCAGGCTCGTAGTAATTGATTTCCCTTCCGTCTTCCATTTTTTCTCTGATAACCTTAAGATTTACAGCCAGGGAATTGACTTTTCTTATAGCGATTGAGTGAGGATCGACATCGATACTCTTTTCGGTGGTCACCCCTGACCAGTGAATAGCTTCGATGGGAATGTTGATCTTTTCGTTTTCATCATTAAGGTTAACAGCGATCACACTGTTATAATGGCGTCCTCCCTTTGTTGCAATTACGTAAGTGTCTGCTTTGTGGCCGAAAAATACTCTGGCTCTTCCTTTTGAGTATTTCATTGCATCTTTTAGTAGTTGAATGTTTTTCTCATTTAGTTGTTCCATTTCATCACTATGAAGTAATATGTTGTCCAAAGAAGCTGAGACAATGCAGAAGAGCTTTTTTTCGCTATCGGTTAGTTCGGCTTCATCTCTGAGTATGAGGGTATCCGGATCATTCAACCACAATCTTTTATGCATGAAGGATCTTGTTATTGCATTGCGTATGGAAAACTTAGCTGAAGGTATTCCAATATCAGGAGCATCCCCATTCCATATTGGAGCGGTGTCTGACCCAATTCTCATGGCATCAACGAAACCCACAGATGGCAAAAGCGGAGCCCCACATCCCAAAATGAAGGTATCCTCACCGGCATAGTTTTTTATGATTTTCATTCCTTCTCGGTACGCTTCCACAGGAGTTGCATTTTCATTGTATCTTTTACCCGGCAATGCACCTGCAAAAAGAAAATCAATTTTTAGATATGAATACCCAACTTCTCTCAACTTACCAAACAGGCCTTTAAGGTATTTAATTGCTCCAGGATGTGTTGTATCCAGTGCGTAGATATTTTTATTCCAGTTGCGATAACATAACTTTGGTTTGCCTAAAAAGTCTTTAACCAGCCAGTCCGAATGTTCCTTAAAGATACTGGAGGTTTCTGAAACGCTGAAAGGTGCGACCCATATTCCTGGCTTTAACCCTTTGTTGACTATATTTTCGCTTATTTTAGAAAGGTCAGGAAACCTGTCATTAGTTTCCAGCCAATCTCCTATATCCTTTTCGTAACCATCATCAAGCTGTATCAACGTGTAAGGGATAGAGTGACTGGATTTTACTGAAGATATTTTCTCAATATCTTTCGTCAATTGCTTGAAGTCTATTTCAGTGAAATACTGATACCAGCTGCACCAGCCAATGCCTTCGAAGTTCTTAAAATGTACCCCTTCTTCATTGTTTATTAACTGAGCATATCGTTCCA
>JASMTM010000241.1:0-5129 GCA_041694295.1 Petrotogales bacterium | reverse complement strand
GCAAATTTAGGTTCGGCAGTTTAATATGCCTGTCCAGCTTTTTTACGAGGCACTGGAAACCTCGGCTCGCTCCTCTGTGTTCACTGACCCCGTCGAGACCATTTCGCCCCCTTAGGGTCAATAAAATTATATCATTACTTAGAAGGTTTGTGAACCTGTCTTACCATATCTCTCAATCTTATAATATAGTGCTCTAATGCTTATACCAAGATCTTTTGCTGTTTTTGTTTTATTACCTTTATTCCTCTCTAAGGCATTCAAAATGATACTCTTCTCATACTCATCGACAAGTTCATTCAAATTACCTTTTTTATTCCTCTCAGTTATATTTTCTGAATTATCACTTAGTACAGGAATATGCTTTGGCAATATAAGTTTCTCTTCTGGTTCCATATTTATAAGCGAACGTCCAATTATGTTTTCTAGTTCTCTTACATTCCCAGGCCAGTTGTATTTCTGCAATGACTTCATTGCATCTGGAGAAATTTCTTCTACTACCCTTCCATATTCCTGATTAAGTCTCATTAGTATTATCGAAGCAATCTCAGGAAGATCTTCCAGGTGCTCTTTCAAAGGGGGAATAATTATTGGAACAACATTAAGCCTATAGTAGAGATCTGAAAGAAATTCACCTTTTTCAATCAATTCTTCCAGATCCAGATTCGTTGCTGCAATTATTCTTGTATCTATCTTGTAAGATTTGCTACCACCAACAGGTGTAACTTCTTTATTCTGTAAAAATCTTAGAAACTTTGATTGTACATTTAAACTCATCTTTCCTATTTCGTCGAGGAAAAGTGTGCCTTTATTTGCTTCCGCCAATAATCCTTGCTTTCCGCCTTTTCTCGCTCCTGTAAAAGCACCTTCAGTATAACCAAATAATTCTGATTCAAGTATAGTTTCAGGTAAAGCTGCACAGTTTACGCTAATAAAGCTTTGATTGGCTCTTTCACTTGCATTATGGATAGCGTGTGCAAATAACTCTTTGCCGGTTCCGCTAGGACCTCTTAATAACACAGTCATCTTCGTTTTAGATACTTTTTTCGCCTGTTCTATGGCTACCTGCATTTTGTTTGATGATCCAGCGATATCGTCAAAAGTGTAATGGGCTTTTACATGTCTTAACATTCTTTTTGTGTCTTCAAGCTCCTTGGCCAGTTTCTCAATTTCTGAAATATCATGAATGACACCTACACTACCTTTGAACTCATTTTTTACAAAAAACGGCGTAACGTTTACTACAACTTCTTTTTTAGCAGGACCTACCTTTAATCTTGCATTAAATATTGGCTCTTTTGTTTTTGCAACTTCAAGATGTAACGATGAACCTTCTGAAATATCTACTGTAGCCATTTTCCCAACTACATATTTTGCGCTCATACCAGTGATTCGAGTATATGCTCTATTGACCATTATAATTCTTCCTGATGAGTCAGCTACAGAAATAGCGTCATGTGTTGAGTCAATTATCGCAGTTAACATTGCTTCAACTTCTCGAAGATTTGTCACCTCTTCGGCCATTTTTTGAACTGATGTGATATCTCTAAACACTGCCATAACGGCATATACTTTTCCATCCTTATCAATCAACGGAATTCTATTTGTTACTATAGTCTTTTTTCCCAAATACTGTACTTTATTATGCTCTGGTTTTCCAGTTTTTAGAACAATGTGCAGACGAGTATTGGGAACAGTATCGATTACACTCTTACCCAAAACTCTTTCCCTCTCCAAACCCAGGATTTTACAAGCTTCATCGTTGATTAATATAATCTTTTCTTTAGCATCAATAACCAGCACCGCTTCCACCAAAGTATTAATTATTTCTCTAAATAACGAAGAATTCATTTAACCACCCTTTTATATTCTTTAAAAAGAGTAACAAATTGATCTATCTTAAGTTCCTCAGCCCTTATTTTTGGATTTATTTCGTATTTTTCAAGAAATTCTTCTGGTTTTTCCACAAGCCCCTTTAAATTATTCTTCAACTGTTTCCTCCTGTGCGAAAAGCAAACATTTACAAAACTGTTAAAAGCCTTTCTATTACTAAAATCTATAGGTATATTCTTCCTGAAATCTAACTTAATAACTACAGTATCAATATTCGGTACAGGATAAAAATTCCTTTTTGAGATATTCATCTCTCTATTTATATTAAGAAAAGTCTTTAGTTTAACTGTCATCGACCCATATTTTTTTGAACCATGTCTTGCCAGCATTCGTTCAGCAAACTCCTTTTGAACCATGAGTACTGCTGAAATAAACTTGGGCCCATTAAAAACAATCTTTTCCAGTAAAGGTGAGGTAATATTGTATGGAATATTGGCAATATACTTTAGTTTATCTACACTATAATTATAAAGGTCTTGTTTTAGAAAATCATCGTATATAATCTCAACATTATCCATTGAAAGTAGATCACGGTGAAGTTTCCTCATATTTCTATCTATTTCGAAGCCTATAACGTTTTTCGCATGTTTTGCAATTTCTTCAGTTAGTACTCCAGTACCAACGCCAATTTCGATTATTGTTTCATCTTTTTTAGCTCCTGATAGTTTTACGATTCTTTCCGCTATATTTCTGTTCGTTAAAAAATTCTGACCAAGAGACTTTCTTGGATGTATTTTCAGTTTTCTCAAAAGTTTTTCGACTTTCATTTTTCACCTCTAACTAAAAAAGCGGGGTATTACTACCCCGTCTCTGGCGGAGAGAGTGGGATTTGAACCCACGGACGGCATGGTAACCATCATACGCTCTCCAGGCGTACGCCTTCGACCGCTCGGCCATCTCTCCAAATTACCGCAATAATTATAACTGCTGGTATTAAAGATGTCAATCTAATTTCATGGTACACTAACGTATAGACAAAAGTAATGATTTGGAGGGTTTAAAAATGAAAAAACTCTTTGGCACTGATGGATTGCGTGGTACAATTAATGAAGAACTTACACCAGAACTAGCAATGAAGGTTGGAAATGCTGTATCAAGACTTTATGCAGGGAAATACAAAAAACTCCTAATAGCTAAGGATACTCGCAGTTCGGGTGATTTACTCGAAAGCGCACTTTCATCGGGAGCTGCTTCTGCAGGAATGGATGTTGATCTCGTTGGTGTACTTTCAACACCAGCTCTTGCCTATTTAACAAAAAAACATAACTATATTGGAGCCATGATATCTGCTTCTCACAACCCAGCTGTTTATAACGGAATAAAAGTAATAGAAAAAGGTAAAAAAGCAACTGATGATGATGAAGTTGAAATCGAGAATCTTATGTCAGAACAACCTCTTCATTACGCATTACATTCCAGTGTTGGTAAGATTAGATATGCCCCATTCTATAGAGACGAATACCTGGAATATGTGCTTGAGCTATATAAAGATAAACCTTTGTTCGAAGGAAATTTAGCCCTTGACGGCGCAAACGGTGCCATTGTAGCAGTTATTGAAGATATTTTAAGTTCGCTTAAAATAAAGGCTGATCTTCATTTTATAGAGCCAGATGGTGTAAATATCAATGATAATTGTGGTTCGCTTCATCCAGAGGCTATTGGAGATAAATTAAAGGATAATGAAATAGGAGTTTTATTTGATGGTGATGCTGACAGATGTTTATTTGTATTGCCTGAAAGCAAAGTAGTTAATGGAGATATGTTAATGGCGTTGAATGCCAAAAAAATGCGATCAGAAGGAAGATTGAAGGGCAACGTTGTAGTATCAACTGTAATGTCCAATCTTGGTTTCGAAAAGTATCTTGAAGGCTTAAATATCAAACTTTTAAGAACAAAAGTTGGAGACAAATATGTTCTGTCAAAAATGATAGAAATCAACAGTAATCTTGGTGGCGAACAATCCGGACACATCATTTTCATGGATCGAAATTCAACCGGTGATGGACTTATTACCACACTTGAAACGTTAAATACCCTTGCAATAGGAACTGAAACGCTTAACGACTTTTATAACAAATTTCCTGTTTATCCACAAACGCTAAAAAACGTTCCTACTCCAAATAAAAAGGAAGTTATGGAATGTGAAAAGCTTAAAAGAATTTTAGAAAAGCTTAATAAAGACAACGATATACGTGTTGTTGTAAGACCTTCAGGGACTGAACCTTACGTTCGCGTTATGGTCGAAGGTGCTGATAAAGAAATTGTAAATAATATTTCCAGTGAACTGGTTGAAATAGTGGAGGATTGTGCTAATGCATGATTACATTGTGGTTCGGGGCGCAAGAGTTCATAATCTCAAGAATATTGATGTCAGTATTCCAAAAAATACTTTTACAGTTATCACCGGACTTTCAGGTTCTGGAAAATCCTCGCTTGCTCTCGACACTATCTATGCGGAAGGACAAAGAAGATACCTTGAATCTCTTTCAAATTATGCAAGACAGTTCCTTGGTGAACTTAAAAAACCAGATGTTGAATCCATTGAAGGTCTTTCACCTTCTATTGCAATAGAACAGAAAACTGTTAGTCATAATCCAAGATCAACTGTTGGCACTGTTACTGAGATACATGATTATCTAAGAGTGCTTTATGCAAGAGTGGGGATCCCTCACTGTCCTCAATGCGGAAGACCTGTTGAAAAGCAAACTGTTGACGAGATTGTTGAAACTATTTTTTCAAAATTCTATGAAAATGCGAAAATTGCCATATTAGCACCCATAGCAAAAGGAAAAAAGGGAGAGTTCAAGAATGAAATGGAAGCACTTAAAAAACGGGGTTTCGTTCGCATAGAAATCGATGGGAATATTTACGATCTAGAAGATTACATTAACCTAGAAAAGAATAAAAGACACACTATAAGTCTTGTTGTAGACAGGATCAAGGTCAATGAAGAAAATACTACCAGATTAACTGACAGCATAGAAATAGCTTTACATGAAGGCAAAGGCTTTGTAGAGATAGAAAATCTGGAAACCAAGGAAAGACATACATTCAGTGAGAACTTCGCATGTCCTGTTTGTGGTATTAGTTTACCTGAGATCAACCCAAAAATATTTTCTTTTAATAATCCTTATGGAGCATGCCCTCAGTGTCATGGACTGGGTTATACAAAAGAATTTTCTGACAATCTTGTTATTGATCCTGACAAAAGTGTATATGATGGAGCCATAACTGCAATT
>JASMTM010000240.1:0-7499 GCA_041694295.1 Petrotogales bacterium | reverse complement strand
TAAAGATTACTGGAAAGTTAAAGACTATTTCAAATCTATCGATTTCAATCTTGTTGTTGATTCCATATTGAATAACAATACTATCGGACAGGTAAATGTAGATGATCCAGATGATCCAAGCTTCTCATATATCTGGACTTATACGGATAGCATTTTAATTGGCGGCAAGCCATGTGAAGAGGCAAAAATGTTACCTGAAATACTCAATAAAAAACTCATTCCAGAATTCAAAAAATATGGGTTACCAGGAATGTTAATTTATGTTGATATGAATTCATCCTGGAAAGAGTTAATCCCTGAAATTTTTGGAAAAGACAGGGTTTTCATTCAAAGAAGAAGGTATTACAAAATGAATGCTATAGCAGATTATATTGATAATAGAACAAATAGTAAAGTTGAAATAATAAGAATTGATCGAGCAATAAAGAATAATAAGTTAAGAAATCACAGGTTACTAAATGGATGGGTTCAATCATTCTGGGAGGATTTAGACAATTTTAGTATGAAAGGAACAGGTTATTGCGCACTTGATGGAGATACTATTGCTTCCTGGTGTTTAACTGTATATGCATTTGATAATGAACGCGAGCTGGGGCTGGAGACAGTTAGTGATTATAGAAGCAAAGGTCTGGCGACAGCTGTAGCTAAAGAAACAATTAAAGATTGTAAAGAAAAGGGATATAATCTTCGCTGGCATTGTCGAGAGAACAACACCCCATCAATTGCAATTGCTGAGAAGTTAGGATTCATTAGAAACAAAGACTACGAGATATTTTGTTTAAAAGTCTAAACGGTAACAGAAAAAATTTTAAGTTAGCCAGACCATGCTACTTTAAGCTGTTATAATCTTAGTAGTTCAGTTAACAGCCTTATAAATCTTATATTTCAAGGAGCGGGAAAATGAGTTCAGTCAAGAATTTTGCAGGTGAAATAATAGAAAATGTATCGAAAGTTATTGTAGGCAAGGAAGAAAAAATTCAAAAAATTCTCTCCGTAATGCTTACAGGTGGTCATGCTTTACTGAATGATGTACCCGGTGTTGGCAAGACCATGCTTGCCAGGAGTCTTTCTATATCAATATCTGCGGAGTTTAAGAGGATACAGTGTACACCAGATTTGTTGCCATCTGATGTAACTGGATTGAATATTCTGGATATCAAATCGAACGAATTCAAATTCAGACCAGGGCCAGTTTTCTCGGATATACTTTTGGCTGACGAAATTAACCGAACAACTCCAAGAACACAGTCAGCTTTACTTGAAGCAATGGGAGAAGGACAGGTAAGTATTGATGGAACGACGCACAAATTAAGTAAAGATTTTTTTGTCATTGCTACACAAAATCCTATTGAATTCGAAGGGACTTTTCCTCTACCTGAAGCACAACTCGACAGGTTTTCTATTTGCTTATCAATGGGATATCCGGATACTGATTCAGAGTTCAAAATGTTGAAGGGCTTGGAACACATTCACCCTGTGGAGATCATAGAACCAGTTGCAAATCTGGAAGATTTTAACAGTGCAAAAAACGAAGTAAAAGACGTAGATTATTCACCTGATATTATGAGATACATAGTTTCTATAATTGACGCCACAAGGAAACATAAAGATCTTGCTCTGGGATCAAGCCCTCGAGGTTCAATTTTCTTGATGAATTTGTCCAGAGCATTAGCAGCCATTAAGGGCAGAGATTTTGTGATTCCTGATGATGTGAAATTTATGGCTCCTGATGTACTTTCCCACAGAATCCTTTTAACACCAGAGGCACGCTTAATGAAGAGAACAACCAGAGAAGTTATTGGTGAAATACTTGAAAATATTGAGGTACCGATGATTAATGAAAGAGAATGAAAATCTTAAATACGGAGAAACTTATTCTTCTAAGAAGTTGCTGATAATTTCTTCAATACTGGTAGCGTTGTGGAATGTAATTCTATTTAGTACTTTTTCATTGATCTTTGCTTGCTTTCTGGGAATGATATGGTTTGATTACTTCGTCTCAAAAAAAATAATAAATACGCTGTTAATCAAAAGAGATGTTTCAAAAGACAGGACATTTATCAATGACCCCATCACAATAAATTATTCTGTGGAACAGCCAACCTTTCAACGGAAGACATTGACTTTTACACAACTTGGATCTACGATTGCGAGTGCCTCAAGCAGTAGAAAAAGAGAGTTGGCGTTTGATGATGGTGGAAAATGTGATTTTGAAATGGAATTGATGTTTGGAAGACGCGGCAAAAAAATGCTTTCGAAAGTCATCGTTTCACTGAATGGTCCTGCAGGTTTTTACAAACTTTGGGCAACTTACTATAAACCACTTGAAATTCTAGTTTTGCCGAAAATTATGGATTTCGAAGTTTTTCCTCTGAGGTTAAGAGAATTACTTCCTGGAAAGAAAAGCGATTTCCAGCTACTCGAGGATACAACAGATTTGAAAGGAGTAAGGAAGTATTCACAGGATCCACTTAACAGGATTCACTGGAAAATTTCTGCAAGGATGAATGAGCTGTTTGTTAAAGAATTTAACTATACAGCAACAAGCAGGGCATTAATTTATGTAGATTTAAACCTTACTCACGAAGTGTTTGCCAGAGATGTCTGGAAAATGATAAGAGAAAAATATGAGGAAGAGGTTATCGTTGCTGCAGCATCTCTTGTTAAGTGGATACACGACAGTGGACATACATCGGAACTGAATGTAGTTGGGAAGGATATCTGGACCAGAAAGTGTGATAGAAGAACAGATTGGGTCGAAACAGTTGAGCTTCTTTCAATGGCTGAAGGAAGTGAAAAAGGTATTGAGATAACCGATGTACTTTCAAAAAATCTGGAAAAATTAATTCCATCGACGACGCTGGTTTTATTTTCTATGTTCTTAACTGATTCAATATTACCTCTATTAATTAAAGCGAAGTCAAAATGTTCCAGGGTAATAGTATTGTTACTGCCTTTTGGTTACCGAGATCCAAGATTTTTGCCAGCCAGATCCTTTGATCTACTCCCGCTTGATATGAGAGCACTTGAAGAAAAAGGTGCCTTACTGGCTCAGGAACAAATAATAGTCAGAATCGTTCGTGGAAATCAAAGCCTACAAGAGGTGACAAAGGAAATTGAAGATTTTCACTAAAGATATTTTCAATTGCATATTGTTGTTTTTAATCTCGACGTATTTGTTTCATCCTGAATTTTCACTCATTTCTCTACTGATATTTGGTGGATTTCTTACGTTTATGGGGTTTATCTCGAGTAAAGGCTATGGGTGCTTTTCAATTTTCTTGATCCCCATAGTGATAATATTTTCAATAATAATCGCAAATGGTGTTAATAAAGCCAGTGCTGAAAATACAATATATTATATTCTGGCAGCAACAGGTATTACACTAATAGTGAATGCTTCCACTGTGTTCTCTATCACCGGATTAGCATTGATTGGAATATATCTAACGCTACTCCCGGTACTGGGTAGTTATGGGGATTCACTTTTTTTCATTATTTTGATTCTTGTTTGGGTTGCACTAAAGTATAAGAAAGTAAATATTGTTTCGATAACCGTTTTTACAGTACTTTGTGTAATGATCATAGCCTTTATGCCAGACGTTAAAAGTAATTTCATTGATTTTGCTCAATATACCAATGAAACAGAAACGGAAGAACATTTGCAAGAACAAAGGCCAGATATTGCAGAAGTATATCCAGGTTCAGATCAATCAGAGGGCACAGAAAGAACACGCATAAGACTAAACAATGAACTTGATGACATTGATATGCAGAATTTGTTACCCGAAGGTTCGCTGTTGATTATTCTAAGTCTTGGCGCATTTATAATGGGATATATGTTCTGGAAAGCATCAAGCATAAAAGGATTTTGGAAAGCCTTTGCTATTGGCCTTTTACTGATTGTTTTCATTGTTGGAATTAGATTTTTATTGATACTGTTCATAGAAAATTTTCAGGGATTGACTATTACCGAAGGTTTGTCCTTCGGTCAGGGTTTTTCAGGCGGAACCGGTGACGCGCCAATCATTTCACTTCAGCCATTTCAAGTAAGTGATTACAGGGAGGTTGAAGTTAATATACCAAGGGGTTTTCATGTTTTTATAGTGATTGGTTTAACTACACTTGGAGTATTACTTATGGGATTTATTATTCATTCAATGTTTTCAAAAAGTGGTGAAAGGAGAAGTACTGAAAAAGAAGAAGAAGTTCCTGAAAGCGTTCCATTATTTTCACTAAAGAAGTTTCCTGCTTTCTCTAAGACAAGAGAATACATTTTAGGAGCTTACTGGTGGATCAGACGCAAGTATTTTGCCGGGATGCATCATTTAACTCCATATGAATTATTTGAACGTGAGATAAGCAAAGAAATGAATTTGGAAGAGTTCAATGAAGCATTTAGTTATTTGACAGAAGTTTATGTCAATATACATTATGGAAATAAAACCATTGATGAAGTCACATGCAGAAATTTCGAAAAAGCTTTACTTAAAGTAGACAACTATCTAACAAATCTTGAAACAAAACAGGAGCAATTTGAATGAGTCATGTGTTCTTCTGGTCTGCGATTATTTTTTGGGTTATTGGAGACATATATTATGTTTTTCTCTTTAAAAAACCCGAAAGAGACTACATGGAATCCGAATCAAAATTTACCATGAGCTCATTCATAATTTTTGGCGTTATAGTGGGAACCAATGTTAATCCTGGATTTTATAATAGTTGGTCTCAGCCTTTTAATGTATGGAGATATTTGGGTATAGCGGTAATTTTAACCGGTGCCTTTGTAACATTTAGGTCGAAAAACCAGCTCTGGAATCAGAGTACAGTGTCCAATGCGTTGATTACAAATGGCATGTTCCAGCACATAAGACATCCTCAATATTTAGGTCTGCTGATTTCCTTTTCTGGAATAGCTTTATGCTTATTCAATCCATTCACATCCTTCTTTTTTCTTGCATTTTCTATGTTGGGAATACTTGTAAGGGTTGAGTACAGAGAACAGAAAATGATAAAAGAATACAAAGAACTGTACCTTGAGTACAGCAGGAGAACTAATAAACTAATCCCATTTATTTATTGAACCAGCACGATCATCAATGGAATTGAAACTAATGAAAACAAGGTTGAAATAAAGACAGCTCTGGAAGCAAAGTGGAAGTCAGCTTCGTACTTCCTGGCGAAAACTGCTGTATTTACAGCAGCAGGCATACCGCTTAATATGACAGGTATTGCCCTTGTAACTCCTGAAAACCCCATTAATGTTAGCACAAAGTACATAACAGCGGGTACTATGGCAAGCTTAATGACAGTGTAAATTTGCAGATTGGTTTCTTTAAGAGCTGCTGTAATTTTTGTTTCTGCGAGCAGTGAGCCCACCACAAGCATTGCCATAGGCGTTGTGGAGTCACCTAAAAGGGTTACTGAAGATTGTAATGCTGTTGGTAATCTAATGGAGAACAGAAAAAATATGAACCCAGCTAATGTTGCTATAAGACCGGGGTTTAGCATAAGTTTTGGGTTAAAGCTGTTGTCATCGCCTTTTATATATTTTATACCGGCTGTCCATAAGAATATGTTGAACCATATATTGAAGAGGGCAACATGAAACACACCTTCTCTACCAAAAGTGGCATCCATCACAGGATATCCAAGTAGCCCAACATTACCAAAAACAATCATAAATTTGAATACGCCCTGCTTTTTTGTATCTACATTTAGGGACTTTGTGACAAGAGAAGCGAAAATAACCATGGCTCCATAAAAGACCAGTCCTATTATCATAACGGTTAATCCACTGGCAAAAACATCTTTGGAAAAGGGAAAATCCATGGAAGTGAATATTTTTGCTGGCAGAGTAACATATATAATAATGTTCGCTAGTTCCTTGGTAAAATTAGATGAGATCAGATTAATCTTCCTGATCAAAAAACCAAGTCCGACAAGAAGAAACAAGACTATTATTTCATTAATAACCACTTCAACCAAGGGATTTTCTCCTTCATCTTACTCAATATTCGTCTTACTTTGTAAGGTAATTGTGAGCTTCCTTAAGAAACCCGATTACGTTAAGATTTTGTGGGCATGCATCTTCACATTCTCCGCATTCTACACAACGGGAAACATCACCTTTTTGTTCTTCAAGTTTTTTGTAGTGTTTTGAATACTTTTCCTTTTCATCGTACATGACTGAATCGTTGTACCAGGAAAATATTGTCGGTATCTGAACTTTTGAAGGACAGGGCATACAGTAATTACAGCCGGTGCAATTTACCTGAATTTTGTCTTTATAGACATTGATAACCTCTTCAATGATTTGCTTTTCATTATCGTTCATAACATCAGCCTTTGCTTCATCAAATATATCAATATCTTCTTTTAGCTGTTCCATGGTACTTACACCGCTGAGAATTAAACTGACTTCAGGGAGGTTATATAACCATCTGAAAGCCCATTCTACGGGTGTTCGTTTAATATCTGCTTTATTACAAACATCTTCAATTTCTTTTGAAGGTGGTTGCGCAAGTTTGCCACCACGTAGTGGTTCCATTATCACTACTGGTATTCCCTTTCCTGAAGCATATTTTAATCCCTTTATGCCTGCCTGATATTCCTGATCAAGTATATTGAGCTGTATCTGACACATATCCCAATTATAGGAGTCAATTATATTTTTAAAGACTGGATATTTGTCATGAAATGAAAATCCAGCACATTTTATTTTTCCTTTTTTCTTCATTTCATCGAGAAAATCCAAGGCGCCCAGTTCTCTGATTTTTTTCCATCGGCTTTCACCAAGAGCATGTAAAAGATATAATTCCACATAATCGGTTTGAAGCCTTTCAAGTTGTTCATCCAGATATTTTTCAAAATCTTCGTATTTTTCTACAAGCCATACGGGAGATTTTGTTGCTAAATATGTTCTTTCCCTGTATCCGTCTTTGAGAGCTTTACCAAGCAACACTTCACTTTCGCCATTATGATAAGGATAAGCAGTATCCACGTAGTTAACACCATTGTCAATAGCGTATCGAATCATTTCCATTGCTTTTTCCTGGTCTATTTTGTCGTCTTTTGTGGGAAGTCGCATACAACCCATGCCAAATCGCGATGTCTTCAAACCGGTTTTTCCAAATTCCATGTACTGCATGATAACCCTCCTGGTTAAAACAGTTTAGTGTTATTACTATTTTATCATCAATGAAGTAAGCATGACGAAGTGAATGTTTTTATTTTGTTTAGTAGGAATGTTCATTTACTTCTATTGAAATTGAATGAATTAACAAATTAATACGTAGTTATCTTGTTACTATAATTATGCACATTCGACTTCATTAAATGGCTCGAAAATTTGTAGGTCAGGAGTACAATGTTGTTTGTAAAAAAGGGGGGATAATAATGAAAAAGCTTTCAATAGTAATTGTGCTTGTATTTGTACTATTTCTATTGAGTGGTTGTCCATGGCTATTTTTAAAGTGCTTGGACTTTGAAAATTTATC
>JASMTM010000239.1:0-3861 GCA_041694295.1 Petrotogales bacterium | reverse complement strand
TTGAAGGCTGGAAATTTAATGGTCATTATTTTGTATTTCCGATTTATTCTAACCCAATGCTGATGTGGTGGAGAGGCGATCTTCTGCAGGAACTTGGTTACGACAGCCCTCCAAGAACATATTCTGAGATTTATGAGATTAGTGAAAAGTATTCAGTGCCAAACGAAAAATTCGGTATGCAGGTTATTTTGGGAAGAAATTGGTGGGACAGATGGTTCGATTTCATCAATTACTACTATGCTGCAAGTGGGGGGAAGTCATATCTGGATCTTGAACGGGCAAGAGCAACCTTTAATGATGAGCATGGAAAAAGCATTACTGAATTCATTTATAAGATGTTCAGAAATAACTGGACTGCTGTTGATCTTGGAAATTATCCATTGTACAACGGAGTAGTACTTGGAGGTATAAGAGGTCCATGGGAAATTAATTGGGCTAAAGAACAATTCCCTGATGTTTTTGATGATATAGTTATAAGCCCCCCACCGGTGCCTGATTACTATCCTGACGAAGAGCCTGTTTACACATTCGCAGATACAAAGGGTTTAGTAATATTCGAATCCTGTAAATACAAAGAAGAAGCCTGGGAATTCCTTAAATGGGTATATTCCAATGAAGAAAATGATCTCAGATGGGTTACAATGACCAATTTGCCTCCAGCGAGAGGAGATCTTTTAACCAATGAGATGTTCACAGATTACATGGCTGAAAACGACTTTTTTGCACAATACGCTGGTTTTGTACCTTATGCAGTTCCGCCTGCCCTTACCACGAAAACCGTTGATATTCAGGATGCTTTGACTACATATCTAATTGAACCCCTTATGTATGACAGAGCAGGACCTGAAGAAGCTCTGACTGATATTGTGAGAAGAATAAGAACAATATTGTTCTAATTTATTAAAGCAGGGAGAATCTCTCCCTGTTTTATAGTTATTTGGCATTTTCCAGGGGGAAAGCCTTATGGGTTTAAAGTCGTTACGCAGGATAGAAGCAACCAAAGGTTGGTCAATATCCACTGTATATTTTATCTATACAGCAATTTTCTGGGGCTATCCATTTGTCTGGTTATTTATACTGGCTCTCTCAAAATGGAATTTTCTAACACCAAGAAAGTTCATCTGGTTCAATAATTTTATCAAGATGTTCCAGGATGAATTATTCTGGAGGGTTGTTTTAAATACCTTTAACTTTATGCTTTATTATATCCCGATGGTTCTTGGATTATCGCTTCTTTTTGCTATCGCATTAACAAAAATCAAGTTTTTTAAAACATTTTTCGTTCTGGCTTTTCTTGTAGCAAATGTATCCTCAGGTGTTGCTTATTCTATTATTTTTCAAAGGTTATTTGCAATAAACGGCCCACTGAATAAATTTATCTATGCACTTACAGGAAAAACAATCCCCTGGTTTAGTGAACCCCAGCTTGCAATTTTATCAATTGCCATGATGGTTACCTGGAAATTCATCGGATATTATGGGCTAATTCTCTTCTCGGGTCTGAATTCTATTCCAAAATCCTTATATGAAGCTGCTGAACTCGACGGAGCAACAGGATGGAAAAAATTCTGGAAAATTACATTACCACTACTCAATCCCTCTATCGTAATGGTTCTGGTCCTTGCGATATCACTGGTTTTTGGTATATTCACTGAACCCTATCTTATAACTGGTGGTGGCCCTATGAAAAGAACATTTACTTTCCAAATGATGGTATACACAACAGCGTTCCAGAAACTGGATCCTGGTTACGCTTCCACTCTGGCAATAGTAACCGCTCTTATGAGTTTTGGTTGTGTTATTTTAACCCGGAAACTAATAGAAAGAGAGGTTGAATACGCATGAAAAAGATACCCAAAATCATTTTATATGTAATTCTATTTATCGCCTCTTTTATCTGGATATATCCATACATCTGGATGTTCATGGGTTCATTTAAACCATCAGATCAAATTTTCACGACTTTTTGGCCTTCGCGCTTTACTACAGAACATTACCATTTCATCTTGGAAACAGCTGAAAAAATGCACAGACCTTTCGTTAGAGCTCTAGGAAATAGCATTATAATATCTGTAATCGTTACTGTATCTGTAATAGTTAGCTCAGCTATAATAGGATATGCGATTTCCCGCTTAAGATTTAAAGGTAGAAATATCGTTTTCAATTTTATAATATTTCAAATGTTATTCCCTGGATTTTTATTTATCGTGCCTCTCTATGTATTAATCAGAGCCCTAAACCTCACAGATACGCTGTCTGCTGTCTTCCTGCCAAGTTTGATGTCAGCCTGGGGAATATTCATGTTTGCTCAATCATATAAATCAATACCAAAAGAATTCATTGAAGCTGCAAGAATGGACGGAGCGCGTGAATTCTGGATAATTGCCAAAATTATGGTTCCCCTTACTGGATCAACCGCTTCAATTGTGGGTCTGTTTACCTTTATTGGTATCTGGGATAATTTTATGTGGCCGTTAATTGTAATAAGAGACTATGATAAAATGCCTTTGTCTGTTCTTTTAGCAAGTTTCAATCATGAATATGGAAGCTATGTAGGGCCGCTGCTTGCTGGTTCTGTGATCCAGACTATACCTATGGTGCTGATATTTTTAATATTTAGAAAATATTTCTTACAGGGAATATCAATGTCTCTAAAATAACAGGAGGAAAAGACCCATGAAGCTGAAACTTAAAAGGCATGCTTTAAACCCATTGTTATCACCGATCTCTTTTCATCACTGGGAATCAAGATACGTAGTCAATTGCGCGGTTGTAAAAACTGATGGATTGTTTCATATGCTATATCGTGCTCAGGGTGAGGACATGGTTTCAAGAATAGGCTATGCCATAAGCGATGATGGCATTCATTTTAATAGAATGGAAAAACCAGTGTTTTCCCCCTCCAGTCAGGAAGAATTATTAGGTGTAGAAGATCCAAGAATTACAAAGATTGATAATAGATTCTATATGACCTATACCGCTTATTCTCCTGTAGGTGTAAGAATTTCCCTGTCCGCAACCAATGATTTCATAAGGTGGGAACGTTTTGGTGTGATTATTCCAGAGATAGACAACAAAGATGCTGCTCTTTTCCCAGAAAAAATCAATGGGCACTTCGTTATGTTTCACAGAATACAACCAGATATGTATCTAGCATATTCAAAAGATCTTATTCACTGGGATAACTTTATTTCAATAGCCAGTCCCAGAAAGGAAAGCTGGGATAACCTAAAAATTGGTATTGCTGCTCCCCCAATAAAACTTGAAAAGGGTTGGTTGGTTTTGTACCATGGTGTGGAAAACAAACCAAAACCTATTTATAGACTTGGTTTTATGTTGCTTGACAAAAACGATCCTGCAAAAGTAATTAAGAGAACAAAATATCCCGTACTCGAGCCTGAAGAAAATTGGGAGATCTTTGGAGGAGTACCTAATGTAGTTTTCTCGGATGCCATGATAGAACATAAAGACAAATACTACATATACTATGGTGCTGCAGACAACCATATCGCTCTTGCCACCATATCAAAGCAGGAAGTGCTCAAATGGGTTGAGGAGGAGTAATGAAATCATTCTTCACTATATTCATTATATGTTTTTCTATAACCGTTCTGAGCCTTAATTTGGATTTTGAAAAGCTTTACGAAATAGAAAGGATTTCTGATTATCCGATCCTGCTTCCTGAAGGAATAGGTTTTGAATCAAAGGCTGTTTTCAATCCTGGTACCAGTGTTGTTGATGATGTGATTAAACTTATTTACAGAGCTGAAGATTGGGCTGGTGTAAATAAATGGAACGGGACTTCAAGCCTGGGAATTGCTGAAAGTAAAGATGGAATATTATTTAAAAAAGAAGCAACGC
>JASMTM010000238.1:0-2505 GCA_041694295.1 Petrotogales bacterium | reverse complement strand
CAAGAGGGATAATCAGGAAAAAAAGTAAAATCCTGAAAGACAGGGTTGTGAGGCTGGAGTTCATAATATTCCTTCATTTACCGCTTTATTACAAATAGATATATTCCTGCCAATACGAAAATTGCCATCAATGCACCAAATCCGGGTTGGACTTTGTTGTTTTCATTCGTTTCACCGGAACCGCCAGTTGATTCATCATCACTGAAAATACTATTATCGCCTCCATCATCAGATGTTTGTGAATCATCCTTGTTTGATGTGTCAGTTGCTGTATCCTGAGTTGAAGTGTTGGTGACATTAAATTGCAGGATATTGGAGACCCTTTCTCCTTTGTAACTGGTGAGATCAACAAAATCTGCTTTTACAGGTGGAATTTCGTACGTACCTGCACTACTAGCAGAAATTGTGTAAGAATAAGTGGCAGTATCCCCTTTTTTAATTACTTTTTCCAAGCCAGTATCTCCCCTCAAGAAAGTTAAATTATCAGGGATAGACGATGATGAATTTACATGGGCATCACGTGTTCCCTTATTACTGACTTTTACCGTAACTTCAACTTCATCCAAAGGTCTTATTGTTGAACTCCCAATATCCTGAGTGATATCAATATCAGGTCCATTTATCTCAATTTTTTGCTCATTTGACTCATACTCGTAAGTTTCTCCATTTGACGCTGTAAATGATGCAATTGCAGAAGGAAAAGTGTAAGTTCCTGTTTTGATGGGATGCATAGTATATTCAAAAAGACGTAATGTTTCACCTGCTTCCAGAGAAATATTCTTTTCTAGGTTAATGTCATCCAGCAATTCCATATGTTCAAAAACTTTATCTTTGACTGTAATATCTTCTATATCATAAAGTCCATCATTGCGTATTACTACAGAAACGTATGCTGAATCTTCCATGTCAATTACCATCTTTTCCGGATCATCATCATTAATACTGGTTTCATTTTGAGCTATTTTTTCAAAGCTTCTCTGAGTTCCGACTATTTTAACAACCTGTAATTCAACTTTGGGAGCTATTGTTACCGTTTTACTATTATTGTCTATATGGAGTTCTTCATTTATGTCATATCCTTCAGCCGTTGCAATTATTTCGAGGTCGGTTTCATCCCAAAGATGAGGTGTTTCTAAAGTTACAGTGTATTCTTCTGTTATTTCCCCAACTTTTAGGGAGGATACAGTTTTGGTCAAATCGCCATTTATAGCATCCATACCAGCCGAATCAATATTTATTATAACATCTTCGGCTTTTGCAGCCCCATCATTTTTAACTTTGAATGTGACATCAATTTCAGTTTCTGAAGTGTGTTTTGGATCATATTCATCTTCATCTGTCTCAATATCGATATCAAATTCTGGCAAACCCCGTTGCTGGACTTTTATTTTAGCTGTGGGATCTTCCATCTCTCCGGTCCAAGAATCAAACTCTATATTAATTTCTTCAGCTATAATCTTGATATCATTTCCTTTTTCGGTATCTCTATATTCAAGACCAAAATTAGTATCAAGAAAGCCATGTTCCAAAATTTTGCCATCCCTTTCAATTGTTATATATACATATTTATTTGAATCGTCGTCTTCATCGAAATCCTCAGCAGTAATAGTATAACCATTATCCTCCACGGAATCTCCCCAATGAAGGGTTGCGGAATCGATACTTGTGTCCCACTGGACGTCATCAAGTGTGTAAGCAGATGCTGTGGTGGCCATAGCACATATTAACAGGAGGGATAAGAAAAGTCTTGAATACATGGATATACCTCTTTATTAATGGGAATGTATATAAGGCAGATTATATTTACTTTGTGTATTGGTTAAATGTACCAATATTCATATAATTATCCCAATTATGTGGGAAAAAAGGTTTATAAACATGCAACTTCTTCTCTAAATGAGACTTTTATATGAGTCAGGTTACTCATGGGGTTTATTATGAAAGATATGAAAATTATATTCCTGTTAATTCTGGCATTATTTGTGGGGATAGGTCCCCTGGTAGGAATTTACACGGATTACCTATGGTTTGATATGATAGGATATACATCCGTATTTACAACAATATTACAATGGAAATTAATTGCAATAATTCCCGGTTTTATAATTGCATTCTTATTTCTTTATATAAATGCAAAATTTGCAAGAGATTCGATTGATAAGATCCTTACAGAGAAGAACATTACATCAGAAAAAGTAGATTCCCAGATAATCCTGGTGTCAATTGTGGCTGTATCATTTATTTTTGGCCTCATATTCAGTGGAAACTGGAAAACTATACTGTTATATTTTAACAGTACATCTTTCGGATTAGAAGACCCCATTCTTATGAATGACATCGGGTTTTACGTATTCCAGCTACCTTTCCTTCATATGATAAGAGGCGTTTTTCTCGGTCTGACAATTCTTTCTCTAATACTGGTACTGGCTCTTTATTTTTACAGGCTTGAACCTTTATTCAGCTCCGATAGAATTGAAATAGAAGATTCTGAAGAACCTTATTTTT
>JASMTM010000237.1:0-3049 GCA_041694295.1 Petrotogales bacterium | reverse complement strand
AAGATATTCACGTAAGTGTAAGAACGTTTAGTGGCGGAGACGCTTACAACCAGGCTCTTATGGGACAAATCGCTGGCGGTATTGCTCCAGATGTTTTCCTTTTGGATGGCGGAGAGAGAATTAAGATGTTTGTTGATTACAGTGCTCTTTTACCTCTAGATCATCTGGCTTCAGGAGCAAATCTTGATCTTGACAATTTTGAAACATCGCTTCTTAATGCTTTTGTTGTGGACGGAAGAATTTATGGAATTCCAAAAGATTACAATACCACAGCTTTGTTCTACCATAAGGATCTTTTTGAAGAAAAGGATTTAGCAGTTCCGGAAACCTGGAACGAACTTGAAGTAGCAGCAGAAATACTTACGGATGGGGATATTTATGGATTAGGAATGTATCCTCAGATAAACTACCTCTTGCCATTTATTGAATCTGCTGGTGCTCACTTTGTTACAGCTGAAGGAATAGACATGGATGAATTTCTTTCTGAAGAACATATTGAAGCTCTCAAGTTTATACAGAGCCTTTATGTAGACGAAGGAATTGCTGTTTCTCCTCAAATGATTGGTGCTGGTTGGGATGGTGCCATGTTTGCAAATAAGCAGGTTGCAATGGTTTATGGAGGAAGCTGGATTCCTGGAGTAGTCCTTGGTCAGAAACCTGATGCTCCTATTGGTGCAGCACCACTACCAATTAAAGAAGAAAAGTCGAGTATGCTTTATACAGCAGGTTGGGTCATCTCAAATAGATCCAGATATCCTGAAGCAGCAATGACTTTGATTAAATTTCTTGTTTCAGATAAGGAATTAGTGGAAGGCAATTTGGTAGGACTAATAGGGTTGCCACCTACTGAAAGTTCAATGAACAAGTTAATTGAAGTCAAGAAAGATGATCCATTACTAAAAACATACTCAGAAGTAGTAAAATATGGAACCCCGTTTGGCTGGATGAAACCAGAATTTGTTGACAAATACAACCGAATGCTGGAGACACTTATTTATAGACCAGAATCAACAACGGTTGAAGAAGCAGTAGCAACACTTGCAAAGGAGATAGAATAAGTAATATGTATTTATGTATTTCCCCAAAGGAGTGGGAGCTTCCAAAAGCAGATGAAACTAACAGCAAAAAGATTTCAAAAATACTAGGTATAAATATCGATGAAATAGAGAAAAGATGTAAAAATGCGGTCTATGGTTTTTTGGATAAACTTTACGATGAGAACGAAAAAGCACTGCATCATTATTACAGAGCTGACAGAAAATATATTTCAGAAATGGACAGCGGGAATTATCTTATGGCACTAAACTACCTAACTATGTATGATAGATACAACGATGAAATAATGTTAGAAAAAGCTGAAAACTGCTTCCTTTGGGCTTACAGAAATACAACGGAGATACATCCCATGTTCACCTGGCAGGGTGGTGTTAGAGACGGGTTTAAACCGCATGAGTTATATGTTAAATATACGGGGGATGCTTATATAACTTGCCTGGGTCTTTATCAGAGAACAAAAAATGAAGAATATCTGTTTTACGCAAAACAGTTTCATAATTTTATGAAACAAGCACAAAAAGCAGGTTATAAATACAAATTTGACACTAACACCTACAGCTGGCTAGAAAAGGGTTTTTGCTGGTGGAGTTTTGGTTACCCTGTCATTTCATATTTAGAACATTTCTCTATAACGAAAGATGAAGATTATCTTAAACGGGCAATAGAATGGGGTGAACATGGGTTATCACTGCAATCAGATGATGGCTCTTTTTACTTGATTGATGGAGAATTCTGGAATTCTGATCTAACAGCTATGGAATTACGTGCGCTTGTTTTCCTTTACGAAGTTACAAAATCAGAGAAATTCTTAAATAGTGCGGAACGTTTTGCACGTTGGTTAATTACAAATCAAAGAGAAGATGGTTGTTGGCCTATTGGAATAGACAGAGAGGGAGAGATTTGTGCACCTAATGTTGGGCCAGGAGACACTCCCAATATTGGCATAAGTTTTCTGAGATTGTATCATGTTACAAATAACACTGAGTATCTGAATACTGCCATTAAAACCGTAAGATATTCACTGCAAATGCAAGCAATTAAGGATGGTCGGTATCCTTATTATCTTGATGATCCTCATGTGAAATGGGGATTTTGGTCATGGGAGCCACTATATGATTATTCTCTTTCGGGAGATCAAAGCGTACATCATATTAGAGGTATGTTGTTTCTTCTTGATTATCTTTCTAATAGTTTATAAAACGCTGGACTAATAAAGTCCAGCGTCACTATTTCGGAGGTTGTATGAATAAAGGTAAAAAAGGTCATAAAACCAGAAAATTTATTAAAAGTAAAAGAGAGTTTAGAGAAAACCTCACCGGGTTGCTTCTTTTTGGGCCTTTTTTGTTGCTAGCATCCACATTTATCCTTTACCCTATACTATATTCCTTCTTTATTAGTTTCAAAGAATTCAGTTTCCTAAATCCTGCTGCTGCTAAATGGGTGGGAATAGGTAATTATTTAGCACTCTTTCAGGACTCAAGATTTTTAACAGCTCTCTGGAATACAATTAAACTGGTTTTACTTGTGGTACCTGCACAAACCATAATAGCCCTTTTACTTGCTAATGTTCTAAATTCCAAAATAAAAGCTAGAACATTTTTTAGAACCGTATTCTACCTCCCGTATGTTACTTCACCTGTAGCTGTGGGAGCAGTTATGATTCATCTTTTCAAGAAGAATGGTATAGCAACTAAGTTTTTTGCTCTTTTTGGATTGGAAAATGTTGCCTGGTTTACAAGTGGCAATTATGCCTTTCCATTGATTACGATGGTTATTGTCTGGA
This sequence comes from Petrotogales bacterium, assembly GCA_041694295.1. GTDB lineage: Bacteria > Thermotogota > Thermotogae > Petrotogales > Kosmotogaceae > JASMTM01. Next base: position 210 of record JASMTM010000237.1, on the reverse strand, counting down.
CACAAATAGGATTTTACACAGTGATTTATTTGGGGGGGTTACAAAGTATTTCTCCACAGTTATATGAAGCTGCTTCTCTAGATGGAGCGTCGAAAATCAAACAGTTCTTTCATATAACTCTGCCTTTATTAAAACCAACTACTTTTTTGGTCCTGGTTATGGGGGTTCTGGCAACGTTACAAATATTCGAGCAGCCTTACGTCATTTCCA
>JASMTM010000236.1:0-2898 GCA_041694295.1 Petrotogales bacterium | reverse complement strand
TTAGAAAATTCTTCAAAATTGGTGAAGTAAGGCTTAATTTGGTGTTGCTTTCTTTATCTATTCCTATAGTAACTTATTTTTTCCTTATAAACATATATGGGAGTATTGGTAAGTCAATAAGGGTAGGTATTTTTGAAATAGTTTCTGCCCTTTCCACAACAGGGTACTCAACAACAGGATATCTTAACTGGCCAGCTTTTCCTTTCTTTGTCTTGATAATACTCATGATAATAGGAGGCGGAACAGGATCTACAGCAGGAGGTTTTAAGCAATATCGATTCCTCATTTTACTTAAATCCCTTTACTGGAACATAAAAAGGTTTTTCCTGCCAGACAGGATAGTTACCAAACATTATGTTAATAGACCTGATGGGAAGTTTTTCATTCCTAAAGGCCACTTTATTGAAATTTCTAATTTTTTTACATTATATATTATTACATTTTCATTGGGCACATTAATAATTTCATCTTTTGGTTATGAGCTGAAAGATGCAATGTTTGAATTCGCATCAGCCTTGGGAACAGTAGGTTTAAGTATAGGGATTACTTCAGCTAGTGCACCTAAAGGCGTTCTATGGACTCAAATAGTAGGAATGATACTCGGTAGACTTGAGTTCATGGTTGTATTTTATGCAATAATAAAGCTGTTTCGTGATATGAGTTTCATAACGAGAAAAAAATAAATGTTGTAGAAAAATAACTATTCTTTCTTTATCAATAAATTTTTTTACATAGTAGGAGTTAAAGATGAATAAAATGACTATCCGTGTTAACGAACACATAATTATTAGAGAAATAACTCCAAACGATGCAGAAAGTCTAATTGAGTATGTGAAAAAAGTCTCTGGCGAAACTAACTTCCTTACATTTAGCCCTGATGAATTTAAAACAACAGTTGAGAAAGAGAAAAATGCTTTAAAAAAATATTCTGAAAGGGACAACTGTCTTGCTATTATAGCTGTTGACAATGAAAACAGAGTAGTTGGAATGCTTGATTTTAATGGAGGAGCAAAATCGCGTACCAAGCACAGGGGTGAGTTTGGTATAACAGTATTAAAGGAATATTGGGGAAAAGGAATTGGAAAAGCTATGATCAATTATCTTATTGATTGGGCAAGGAATCTTGGAACTATCAGAAAGATCGATTTGAAGGTTAGAAGTGATAACAAGAGAGCAATAAAGCTTTATGAAAACACAGGCTTTGTTGTAGAAGGAGAAATTTCAAGATTTTTTTACATTGATGGAGCCTTTTACAGTGTTCTCTGTATGGGGCTAAAAATAGACTGAACATGTTTTTTAAGTTAATGAATAGCCGGGGATGTAAAGATGCCCGGCTATTTTTATTGTTCCTGCATCAATTTCAGAAAATTCAGATATCTTCTTTCATCCAGTTCTCCATTTTCTACCGCTTCTTTAACAGCACATCCTGGTTCATGCGTATGGCTGCAGTTTCTGAATTTACAGTTTTCGGCTATTTCTACAATATCCGAAAAAGTCCGTTCAATCCCACCGGAGTCATCAATTATACCAAATTCCCTCATTCCAGGAACATCGATTATTAATCCTCCAAGGGGTAATTCGTAAACAGTTGAGCTAGTGGTAGTGTGTTTACCCTTGTAATGAGAACTACTCACTTCATTTGTTTTAGCCATTTCATCTTCAAACAGGAGATTGATCAATGTGGATTTTCCAACACCCGAGCTACCCGCAAGAACGGTTTTCATATTTTCTAGTTCTTTCCTCAACATATCTATACCTTTTCTGGTGACCGAACTGGTTTTAAATACCTTGTAACCACGATTACGAAGATATGCAACGTCCTTCTCATAATCACCATTTTCTGTCAAATCGATTTTTGTGAAGCAGATTATGGGTTCTATATTTCCAGCTTCAGCAGAGACAATATATCGCTCTATCAAATTGAGTTTGTATGGTGGGTCTTCCACAGAAAAAACGAGAAGGGCATAATCAATGTTGGCAGCAATAATCTGTTCCTGATGGCGACCTTTTTTACCCGCACCTTTTCTTGATAACTTACTTTTTCGAGGCATTATGTCCGTAATAACTCCTTTTCCTCCATATACTGGTTGATATTCAACTTCATCGCCAACCACTACCAAAGATTTTTTGTTTTCAAGCATTTTAAAAAGCTTACCTCTCAAAGTACAGTTAACTAAATTTCCATTTGTATTGTCCTTTACCTTGAATATTCCCTTTTGTTTATTGATAACAAAACCTTTCAACTTCTCTGCCTCCATTTTCATCCAAATAAAAAAGCCACGATCAACACGACCATGGCTTGAATTATGAGCCAAAAAAGAATGCTATATTTCTGGAAAATACCTGCAGAGGTTTTGGCCGTGCTTGCGATTTAAAATATTCACATTGTTAAAATAGTTTTTATTCTTCATCATCGACCTCACCTCCCAAATTAAAGGATTCAACAAAAATTAGTATACCACAATTTCAGAAACATGAGAGATGAAATAACACCTGAAAAGAAACCTCTTCTTGAATTCATTACTTAACATGATATCATTTTATTAAAACCATTTCTGGAGGTCATAATGCCTAATCATACTCATAACTATGGTAGTAATGTTGGTTCAAGACTTTTGTTTTCGATTCTTCTAAACCTTGTTATCACTATCGCTGAAATGATTGGTGGCATCATATCCGGAAGTCTTGCTCTTCTCTCCGACTCATTCCACAATCTAGCAGATACCAGTTCGCTGTTTATAAGCTATGGTGCAGAGAAAATTTCTAGAAAAAAACGAAATAAAAAATATACCTATGGTTTTAAGCGTGTTGAAATACTTGCTACCATTCTAAACACCACAGCATTACTTGCCATAGCAATATTTTTATTCAGAGAAGCAGTAATAAAGTTCCTTAATC
>JASMTM010000235.1:0-4107 GCA_041694295.1 Petrotogales bacterium | reverse complement strand
CTTTTCGATAAACGTATTAGATAAAAATGCGGACGATTACCCATAACCGCACTGATTATATAGTAGGTATATTTTTTCCAATATTTGATTAAATAAAATTGTTAATACTTTCCATATAGTGGGCCAAGGGCTTTACAGGCTCTGTAATCTGCGCTCTCCAGATTTTCAGTCCCAAAAGCAGCCCAGGTTTTTGGTCTGAATATTCTGTCTTTTTCAACATTGTGCATGAAAACCGGTATTCTCAAGATAGAAGCAAGTGCGATTAATTCTGCACCGATATGACCGTAACTTATTGCACCGTGATTGGCACCCCAATTGTTCATGACAGAGTAGACGTCTTTGAACGCTCCTTTTCCTGTTAATTTGGGAGCAAACCATGTCGTGGGCCATGATGGGTCGGTTCGTTCATCGAGCATTTTACTCACTTCATTATCCAGTTTTACAGTATAACCTTCTGCGATCTGCAATACGGGGCCCAATCCCTTGACAATGTTTACTCTGCACATTGTAACGGGCATTTCACCCTCAGTAAGAAATTTACTTGAAAAGCCCCCACCTCTAAAATATTCTACATTTGCGGGACACCATTCTGTGGCTTCAATGCATTTTCCCATTTCAACTTCGGTGATCTCCCAGAAGGGTTTCATAACTGAATTACCATTTTTATCTTTTTCTTTGCCTGTACCATCTAGCGTTGTAGAACCTGAATTTTTTAAATGTATTACACCATCTTTTGCTTTGCCTTGTAATAATTTTCCAGTGACTCTTTTAACAGCTTGTGAACTCCAGTAGGTTCTCACATCAGAAAATATCTGAGGTGTGTTAGTTAGCAGGTATCCAAACAACATGGAAACTGCATTCAGTGAATCGTTTTCAGTTGCCACAATAAAAGGATTTCTTATGCCATTCCAGTCAAAAGAAGAATTGAGTATTGCTTCTGAGAAATCACCATTGGGAAAGTGATCTGTCCACTGTCTTTGACCCTGAAATCCGGAGGCTATTGCATAATGTCCCTCTGCTTCTTCTTTGTAGTTCATTTCTTTCAATTTTGGGTTTCCTATCATCATATCTCTGATAATCAATGTCATCTTTACGATGAATTCCCATTGTTTATTCTTTTCTTCACGGTTAAACTGTTTTTCCTTTGCATTTATATCGATACCTTCCTTGCAATTTTTTCTTACCCAGTCAAGTGCTTTTTTGTATTCATCTTTATCATATATTTCTTCTTCTATTCTTCTTATGATTTCAGACATATCACTGTATTCAACATGCATTCCAAGATACTTCTCAAAAAAATCTTCGTTTACCATCGATCCGGCTATTCCCATTGAAACAGAGCCAATTGACAAATAAGCTTTTTTCCTCATAAATGCAACAGCAAGAGCTGCTCTCGCAAATTTCAGGATTTTAGTCTTTACATCTTCAGGTATGGAGAGATCATCGGCGTCTTGAACATCCTTTCCATAAATCGCAAAGGCTGGAAGACCTTTTTGATCATGTGCTGCAGAAACTGCTGCAAGAAAAACCGCACCGGGTCTTTCACTGCCATTAAAACCCCAAATAGCCTTGGGAATAAGAGGATTTTCATCCATTACTTCGGAACCATAGCACCAGCAAGGCGTTACAGTCAATGAAACTCCGACGCCTTCTCTTTCAAATTTTTCAGCACATTTCACCGATTCTGCATAACCACCTATTGTTGTATCTGAAATACATGTTTTAACAGGTGAGCCATCTATATACCTCAGCTCGTTTTCAAGCAAATTGGCAACATTTTTAGCAAGTTCCATCGTTTGACTCTCAAGTGATTCTCTTATGCCTTTTCTTCTACCATCAATAACCGGTCTTATACCAATTTTTGGAAAATCTTTTATCATCTGTTTTCACCTCTTATAATTTGCAACCAATTTATTTTCCAAGCTTATCAGAGATTCTTTTAACAGAATCCATTAAAAGCTTTTTGTATTTTTCTAACTTTTGTTCTTTCATTCTTATTTTGGGTCCAGAGATACTAATTGAAGCAACAACTTCCCCTTTATTGTTAAAAATAGGTGCACCAACACACATTATTCCTTCATCATGTTCTTCATTATCCAGTGCAAATCCCTGTCTTCTTATGCTTTCTAGCTCCTTCTTTAGATTCTTTTTATCAGTGATCGTATTTTTCGTATATCTCTTAAATTCAATGGTTGTTAAAATCTCTTCCTGTTCTTTCTCGGGTAGAAATGCAAGAATTGCTTTACCAATGGAAGTGCAATAAATTGGCGAGCGTTTTCCTATCCATAATTTTGCCTGAAGGTTGTGTGTACTTCCCAGTCCTTCAATGGAGGTAACTTCGTTTCCATCAAGCACTCCCATGTGAATAGATTCTTCAGTATATTTGCTTAACTTTTCTATCTCTGGAAAAGCCAGCTTTCTAAGCTCCAGTGTTTCAAGATAAAGACTCCCCAATTCAAACAATTTAACACCAATTCTATACTTAGAAACATTATCGTCTTTACTTAATATATTAACCTTATTCAATGCCTCAGCAATTCTATAAACTGTTGGTTTAGGCAGTCCGGTTTTGTTAGTAAGTTCTTTAAGTGTCAATTCTGGTTCATCCAAAGAGAAAGAATCAAGAATTTTAATTATTCTTTCTATTCCCTGCACTAAATCACCTCAATCAACCAGCATAACCAAATATTCTTGGAAGCCACAGAACAATATCCGGGAAATACGTAATCAATATTAAACCAAGAACTTCAATGGGAATAAAGTACCTCAGCATTTCACCGAATATTTTGCTTACTGGCGTTTTACTCAGAGCGCTAGTAATGTAACCTGTTTGACCGTAGGGTGGGGTATCAAGAGCTAACATTAAATTTACGGTTGTGATAATGCCAAAATGTACCAAATCTATCCCCACAGCTTCAACCAGTGGAAGCATTATCGGAATCACCACTAGCTGAATAACAGATACATCAAAAAACATACCCAGGACAAAAAACATGATATTTGTGCTCAATAACAGTAAAAACCTCGAATCGAGAAACCCTGAATCTATGAAAAAATTTGTTATCAGCAAAGGAATTTCTTCCCTTGCCAGTACATATTTTACAACAAGCGCTGCTGCAATCATAAAGCTAATAAATCCAACTGAATAAACTGTTTTCATTATGATCTTTTTAAACTTTTTGAAACTCATTTTCTTGTACACAAGAATACTTATAACCAGTACATAGGCTGCAAGAACTGCTGCTGCCTCAGTTGGGGTAAATATTCCTCCATAAATTCCTACCAGGAGTATAATTGGAGCCAGCAAAGCGGCAAAAGATTTTCTAAAACTCTTCCACAATACCTTCAGCGGATATTTCTTTCCTTTAGGATATCCTCTTTTTTTTGAAAGATAGTAAACCATTCCTGCTTCGAGTAGAGCTATCAACAATCCCGGGACTATACCTGCCAAAAAGAGATATCCCAGCGATGCTCCTGTTAACATTGCGTATATAACCATGGGAATACTTGGTGGAATTATTGGTGAAATAGTAGCTGATGCACATGTTACAGCGCTAGCAAACTCACCATCATATCCATCGTCCATCATGGCTTTTATCTCTATGGCACCAATTCCTGAAACATCAGCTATTTCTGAACCACTCATACCGGCAAAAATTATACTTGTTGCAATATTGGCATAGCCAAGTCCTCCTCTGACCCTGCCCATTGATTGTTTCACAAAGCCAAAAATTATATCTGTTACATCCGTATCATTCATTAAATTTGCAGCGAAAATAAACATGGGAACAGCCATTAAAACATCTTTTCCGCTAAGTTCTATTGCCATGACATCCATAAATGAACCAAGGCTAACTCCCGCAGTAATGAAATAGGTGAAACCACCCATAACCATCGCAAATGCTATGGGGAAACCCAGAGCAAAAGCGCCAAGAAAAACTACAAAGAATAATGCTAATCCCACGGCTCTTCCTCCTTAGCGGATTTCTTTCCTGTAATTAATTCTCTTGTGTCTTTGTAAATCCATATCAAATTATGTATTATCATTAAAATTATGAATAATGGAAAGCAAAACAAAAGATAACTCCAGGGTATTTTTAATACATT
>JASMTM010000234.1:0-11337 GCA_041694295.1 Petrotogales bacterium | reverse complement strand
TTTTTCGATAAATTATTTTTGATCTTAGTAGCCAGGTTTTGCTCTTCCTTAGATTAATAGAAAAGGATATATTCCGATAACTATAAAACTTTTTTAAAAACAACTTGCTGAATTTTGTTAAATTACATTTTATTTATATCTTTATAAATCCAAAGTCATTAACAAAATTAAACTGCTGATGAGGACGATTAAAGGCATTTCAATTCCTTGCAAATTTGTTATTTGCGGAAATCATTGTATAGTTATAAAGTTTTTTCTTGCCTTAGTTTCGATTTTTTTTCTTCCGAATGAAAGTACTGGACAAGGATCAAATCACCCTGACCACAAAACAATAATTGAATTCATAAGTGAAGTACAAACAATTTACGGGGTTGATGATGAGTTGGTTAATGGATACCCTTACTATCCACCGGACCAGTTGATAGGTTCCCATCCTTATTTTAAGAAAGAGCAATGGTACATTGGTACAGTATACATGAATGGAGAAACCTTTACTAAGCTACCGATTAAATATGACTTAACCAAAGATGCTTTTATTATTAAAGCCACTCTGCATGATAAGGTAATGAAACTAGTGCAGTTAAATAGTCTTTATGTTGATTCTGCGCGTATAAATAATCAATTGTTTGTACACTCCAGAAGTTTTTTAAATAACCTCAACAATGGAAACTTTTATGAACAGATTTATAATGATAGCCAATCTGATTTCGGATATTTTATTCGTTACACTAAGAAATACCTTGAGCAATATACGAGCATAGCTCCGAAAGGACGTTTTTCGGATATTAACGTAAAGCAAGTTCTACTTTACAACGAAGTTCTTTATGATGCAAGTAACCGCCGCAAATTTTTAAAACCCTTCAGCAGAGATCAACGGGGCTTAATTAAAAGTTTTCTTCGAAAAAATGACATTAAGTATAAGCGTGCTGATAAGAAAGAAATCAAGCAGCTTATGGAGTATTGTAATCAACAAATAATTAATTAAGCATGAGAACCTTAGTAATATCAATTTTCATTCTCAATTTCCTTTTAGTCATTAATGTCATACATGCTCAAGAGATTCACGATCCTGAAATTGAAAAGGATTATAATAACATGTTGTGGAATGCTTTTGTAGAGAAAGTCACTAAAGATAAGAGTGTTAAAATTTATTTTTACCAGGATAGCATCCCCTCTTTTCGTGTTTCGGTTCCTGATAATACCCCTCCGCTTAGTGAGGTACTAGACGACAATTTAATACCCTTGGGATTTAAAATCTCGCATGACAATTCCGGGAATTATTTTGTATTTAAGAGGTTGAGCTTTAGTTCACGAATTTCTGATGAATACTTTAGAAAGGAAAACAAAATTCATAAAGAGAAAGTAGTAAAGCAAGAAGAGTCAGACTATATAAACACTTTTGACGATTTCATTACTAAGAAAATTGTTATTGGAAACAAGCAAAAGGGTTTTAGTTCATCAAAAGCCATTTTGCAAGGTTATATTACTGATTCTGAAAACAACACTCCTATACCCCAGGCAGTATTGCATATTGAAGAAACAAATCAATATAGTACAAGTAATGATTCCGGATTTTATAAAATGGTATTGCCTAAGGGGCGTTATACCTTGTCAATAAATAGCATAAGTAGTCACGAAAAGAAATACAAACTAATTGTTGAATCAAGCGATCAACTAAATATTTCGTTGGATACGAAAACCTATTTGTTGAAAGAAGCGGTTATTCGATCGAAGCGGCATCATAACGTTCGTGATAATCAGATGGGTTTTGAAAAGCTAAATCCGAAGGCCATTAAAGATTTACCGGTAGTGCTTGGTGAACAAGACATCACAAAAATAGCGACGATGTTGCCAGGTGTTCAAACAATCGGTGAAGCCTCTTCTGGATTCAACGTAAGAGGTAGTCCGGCAGACCAAAGTGTTTTTTACCTTGACGATGTACCGATATATAACATTACACACTTGTTTGGATTTTTTTCAGCCATAAACTCAGATGCAGTAAATGAGTTTTCGATATATAAAAGCAATATTCCAATTAAATACGGGGGGAGGTTGGCTTCAATATTTGATGTTGGCGTGAAAACTGGTAATGTCGATCACTTTTCAGCCCGTGGAGGGATAAGTCCGGTAACAAGCCGCATTATGGCCGAAGGGCCTATTGTTAAAAATAAAGGTAGTTATCTGGTCAGTGTTCGCTCAACTTACTCTGATTGGTTGCTTAGCCTGATTAATGATGTGGAAATTAAAAACAGTAATGCATCCTTCTCTGATGCCCTTACAAATCTGTCTTTTAGCCTCAATAAAAAGAACAACCTGGATTTAATTGTTTATGGCAGTCAGGATAAATCGAACCTTAACATTGGATCTGACAATACATACTCAAATTTGGGTGGAAGCCTCAAGTGGCAACACCGGTTTAATTCAAAAGTTAAAGGTAACATTAGCCTGATTTTCAGCGAATATGATTTTGAAGAGAGAGTGTCTGAAGCAGCTTACTCGGCTTACAGACAAACCTTTAAGCTGGATCACAAGCAAGTCAGGCTTGATATGAATCATCAGGTTGTAAAAAACCATCAATTAACGTATGGGATTGACGCTACACTTTTTAATCTTGATCAGGGAGATTTCTCTCCCCTTAATGCAGAATCGAATGTTACACCAATCACCTTTGAACCTGAACAAGCTGTAAAAGGCAGCCTGTATTTGGGAGATCAATGGAATGTATCGGAAAAACTATCCCTTACAGGAGGGCTGCGTTTTACAAACTATCATTACCTCGGACCTAAAACAGTTTATGAATTTGCCAAAAATTTGCCTCGCGAAGAAGAAAATATTATTGATACATTGAGCTATAATAAAAATGAAAGTATCAAGTCATATTCAGGAATTGATTACCGATTATCAGGTAAATACATGTTAAGTGATGATTTTTCTGTTAAGGCCGGTTATAATAAGCTCCATCAATACATGTTTCTAATGACCAATACTGTCTCTGTGTCCCCTACTGATCGTTGGAAATTAGCTGATAATTATATCAAACCAATGAAGGGACAACAATATTCTATCGGAATATATAAAAACTTTCTTTCCGGTATGTTTGAGACTTCACTTGAGATTTATTACAAAGACGTAGACAATCTGGTTGAATATGAAGACGGAGCTGATTTTCTGAGAAATGAAATTCCTGAAGCAGAAATAGTACAGGGTGACTTGAAAGCATATGGAATTGAGCTCATGTTAAAGAAAACTTTTGGTTCGGTCAATGGCTGGATAAACTATACTTATTCGAATGCCACAGTTCAGGCTATAGACAAAAGCACAGGCGAGAGCAATAACAATGGACAAGCTTATCCAGCTAATTATGATAAACCTCATGCATTGAATATTTCAATGAGCTACAAACTCAGTAAACGATTCAGCATCTCTTCCAACCTGGTGTATGCCACCGGGCGCCCTATTACATATCCTACTTCCATTTACTATCAGGATGGTATACAAGTAACCGGATTCTCTCAACGCAATGAATACAGGCTTCCTGATTATTTTAGAGTAGATGTCTCTATGAGTTTTGAAGGAAATCTTAAAAAGAATAAACTTGCACATGGCTCCTGGGCTTTATCATTTTACAATCTGACTTCCCGGCGCAACGCCTATTCCGTCTACTTTAAAAATGTAAATGGAAGAATACAAGGTTACAGGTTGTCAATATTTGGTTCAATCATCCCTTCTTTGTCCTATAATTTTAAACTAGGTAACTATGATGAATAGGAGAAATTCTTTAAAAGCAGGGGTTTTAATTTGTTTATTCACCATTTCAGGTTGTCGGGATGCTTTTTCGCCAGTAGTGAATAACTATCAGGATAAACTGGTGGTAGATGGTTTAATTAGTAACGAACCCGGCCCTTACACTGTAAAATTATCTGTTAGTTCACCAGTAAACAAACCTTCATACAAGCCACTTTCTGATTGTAATGTATTTATCTGTTCAAAAAATGGAGATACGGCTGAATTGACGGAGACTTCACCAGGCGAGTACAATACCTTGTCAAATGGAATAAGAGGGCAAGTGGGACAATCATATGCCCTTAAAGTTATTACTCCTCAAGGAAAACACTATCAGACTCCTTTCACAGAGATGCTTCCTCCTGTTGGAATTGACACCGTTATTGCCGAGTTAGAGTTTAAGGAAAATAATAATTATGCCAGACCTTTAGGAGGATATCAGTTCTATTTAACCACTGAAAATGTTTTTAGTAACAACTATTTTTTATGGAGACTGGAAGAAACTTATGAGTTTCACTCGCAATATAAAATCCATATGATTTTCAGGGGAATGGGGTTAGAGCCTTTTTTCAATAGAGATTCTCTTTATTATTGTTGGAAGACGCGAAAGGTGCCGGAGTTTTTTACTGGCTCTACAATTAATATTGGTGGTGAAAGACTGATTAATGAACCCATTCATTTTGTTAATACTGAAACCAAGAGACTTCAAGTACGTTACAGTTTGCTGGTCAAACAATATAGTATTTCAGCAGAAGCATATTATTATTGGAAAGAGCTTCAGGAACAAATTGAAGGGGATGATTTCTTAATCTCAAGTCAGCCTTATCAAATAACAGGTAACCTGGTGAGCGAGGAACATTCTGATGAAAGAGCTTTGGGCTATTTTACAGTTGGTTCGGTTCAAAAGAAAAGGTATTTCTTCGACAAACCTGATACTGAATTTCACTATGTTACATGCATAGCAAATCCTGATTTAACAGCATTGGCATATTTACCTCCTTCACAATATCCGGTTTATATTACAGTGACTGACGAAGGATTTGCTATGGCATCAAATTATTGTTTCGACTGCACCCTTTGGGGTGGCAGCCTGGACAAACCTGATTACTGGATCGATAAACCGAGCAAACAAAAATGAATACACAAAAGATGTTTAAACGATTTATACAACCTGAATCTTCATATTTTAAAATAATGCGCAGAATATCATTTATAGGAATAGCTGTTATACTTTTCTCGCTTTCTGCATGCAGAGATGAGTTTACACCGGAATTAAAAAGCCATGAAGGGCTCTTAGTTGTTGATGCACTAATTAGTGACGAGCCTGGCCCTTACACGGTTACATTAATGCGTGCTTCTGAAGTGAATAACAGTACGATGACCCCCTACACTGGTTGCACAGTAACCCTGGCAGAGAATACAGGAGAAATAGAAACATTGTCTGAAGTATCTCCGGGAGTGTATAAAACATTAGCCTCTGGCATAAACACGGAAACAGGAAAATCGTATAAGTTATCTATACAAACACCAGAAGGTAAAAATTATAGCAGTGAGTTTATTGAAATGAAACCCCAAGTGGAAATTAATGAGGTTCGTGCTGAGCTTCAACACCGTGAAAACATAAATTACCCTTACCCTATTGCCGGCTATCAATTCTTCATTAGCTCAGAGGCTACTGAAAAAGACTATAATTTACTTTGGCGCCTGGAGGAAACCTATGAATATACTTCAGATTTTACTATCGATTATATTTACAGGGGAATGGGTATTGAAGAATTCTCTAATTCAGATACGCTGTTCCGATGCTGGAAAACTCAGAAAATAAACGATTTTTATGTTGAATCCACCCGTTCTTTGGCTTCTTACCAGATTATTGATAAACCACTACACTACGTTAATACAGAAACCAAAAAGCTTCAAGTTCGTTATAGTTTATTAGCCAAGCAGTTTCATATAAGTAACGAAGCTTATACTTATTGGAAAAGTATAAAAGAACAAATCTCATCTGATGATTTTTTATTTACCACTCAACCCTATCAAATTCCCGGAAACATCAAAAATATTGATAATCCTGATGAATACGTGTTAGGTTTTTTTACAGTGGCTTCTGTAAGTAAAAAGAGAGTCTTTTTCAATAGACCTTCTAACGTAACTTTTCATTATCAAAAATGCATTCCTAACACGGATCTTCGGGGACTTGGATTTTTAGGCCCGGATCAATTTCCGGTATACCTCACAAATACACCGCAAGGTATTGCTTTAGGCTCTGAGTTTTGCTTTGATTGCACCCTTTGGGGAGGTGAATTAAACAAACCAGCATTTTGGGATACTGCTAACAATGAATAAGAACATGTAGAAATGATTTATCATGATAAATAATATAATTACAAAATACGTTACTCTTTCTCTATTATTTGTTTTTTCTATTCAGTTAAATGCACAAAAGGCTGAAGACTTATCCTTGTATCTGGAGAAGCTTAAAGAAAAAGTATTGCTTGATACAGACAGGGGAACCTACATTAGTGGTGAATCAATCTGGTATAAGGCAACGTATTTGATAAACGGGCGTAAACCTGAAAATCAAATCAGCCGTATTTTGTATCTTGAGCTTATCAACCACCAGAATGAGCCGGTTATACAACAGAAAGTTTCCATCGAAAAGTGCACTGCCAGTGGTATGATAGAGATTCCAGATAATATCACTTCCGGAAATTATATCTTAAGAGCTTATACACAATATCAGCGTAATCAATCTCACTTTGGGTTCGCCTCAGTCCATTTATATGTTATCAATCCCTCAGCGCCTCCCACTAATAATATGGGAAATGTTGATTCAATAATAAAGGTCTATTTTGATGGATTCAAATCACTTTCGCGAAAGCAGCCGCAATATATTGTTAATGTCAGTAAACCGCACCTCTTGGATAGTATTCAAGTGTTCCATAAATCAGATTCCCTGAATTACAGCTTAAACCTTAAGAATAATCAATACTACTACCAGATTACCATCGATGAGCCAATCAGCCCAAAATCCCATCAGTTAAAAGGAGTATTAAAAGATGGGCGTACGATAGAGTGTCAGCTGCCGTCACCAACAAGAACAAAACCTGTTTATTTTAGTGAAGAAAATGAACCTAAGTTTCAAATTCTTACAGAAAAGAACCTTAATGAATATTATGTTGAAATTTATAGTTCATCATTCGATAAACTATTTAGCAAGGCGGCATCCGGGAATGAAAAAAACATTATGATTCCTGAACTTAATTTGGGGAACGGCTTTTATTTCATTGTTTTAAAAGATGCAGAAAGGAAACAAGTTAGGGGGATTAAATCCTTTTTTATATTCGATAAAAAGAGAATACAATCTTCCATAAATATAGAGAAAAGCACTTTTGAGCGTCGCGAGAAAGTAAAAATTGAATTAGCACCACCGGATATAAAGGGTGAATATGATTTAACCCTGTCGTGCGTTCGAAAAGGTACCGATTCTGATAATGCACGCATTCATCTGCAGTTTGCTCTTGCAAACCCCTGGCTACTTGAAAATTTCTTATACAATGCGGATAATCCGAATATGTACAAATCTCAAATCGATGCTGCTTTACGAGTTTTCGATGCTAAATATCATTCCGAAATAGTATCAGAACTGGAGGTTGAATATTCAATACTCGAACATTTACCTGAAATTAAAGACATTACATTAAGTGGTTATATTAAAAACAAAAAGACTGGAAAGCCTGTGGAAGGAATGCAGGTATATGGATCTGTACTGTTTAATAATCCACAGTTTCACATCTATGAGACGAATGAGAATGGAAAGTTTTATTTTCCTATCAACGATTTGAATGGTATTCAGGATGTTTTTGTTTGCCCGTTAATGAAATCAAATGCGAATGATAATTATGAAGTATTAATTAATCGGGACTTCGATTCACGAGTATTAACTATCACAGATGTCCCTCTCCCGATTACTGAAAAAGACAAACGATTTATTGAAGAGATTTACATGAACTATCAGTTGGATCTGGCTTTTAATAAGCCTGTCAGACCCATGAATGATAAGCTTAAAAGTAAACGGAATTATTACTTATTTGGCAAGGAGCGTATTTCGAGAAACCTGGATGATTATGTTTCTCTTGATAATATGTGGGATGTATTATTTGAAGTGGTTCCTCATGTTAAACCCGTAAAAAAGAAGGGTGAGTTTAAATTAAAAATTATGAATGACGAGTCATGGGTTTTACCAGGCAATCCGTTGGTCCTGCTTGATAATGTTCCAATCTTTGATTTAAAAAAGGTTATGGACATTCACCCGTCACAAGTCGATAAAATTGAAGTCATAGATCGCACTTATCTTTTAGGTCCCTATGCAATTAATGGTGTTCTGTTAATTACAACGAAAACTGAAAACTTTGCCGGTGTTTCATTTCCAGAAGAGTCAGTATTTGCGGAGTATTTAACCGTTGAGCCGCAGGCATTATATCAGGGTAAAACGTATAACACCAGCAACAGCTATAGTGAACACTTACCTGATTTTAGAAATGTTTTGACCTGGAAGCCAAGCATCAAACTCAACAGCGCTAAAAAGGAACTCGAGTTTTTCACCTCTGACAGGTTGGGAGAATATGAAATCCTAATAAGGGGCACAAATCAAAATGGCGAGCGTATTTTTCACAAAAAAATAATTAAAGTCCTCTAGGAATATATTATCAAAACTATAAGCTATGAAAATTATCCCATATCTCTTTTTCGATGGTAATTGTGAATCGGCCATGAATTTTTATAAGTATGCCCTGAGTGCTGAAATTATCTACCTTCAGCGATACAAAGACACTCCAATGGAAGTGGATGAGAAGCAAAAGGAAAAAATTGTACATGGAGCTTTGAAGGTAGCCGATAACCAAATTTACTTCTCTGATGTTTATGAATATGATGAAGCTACTAAAGGCAAAAATATCGCGCTAAATCTTAATTTCGACAGCGAGGAAGAGCAAACAGCTGCATTCAAAAAGCTTTCAGAAGAAGCTCATGTAGAGATGAATCTCCAGGATACATTCTGGGGATCCCGCTTCGGCAGTCTGGTGGATAAGTTCGGAGTCAGGTGGTTACTCAACTTTGAGAAAAAGTAGTCCATTTATTTTTTTCCGCCACCAAACAGTTTCTTAAAAAACTTCTTCACTTTGCTTTCCTTCTTCTTCTTTTCCTTTCTGTGGGGGATAGTGTCCGTTTTATGCTCACCCTTCAATTCCCCAACAACTGCATCCAGTATGGTTTTCATGGATCGGTTGTCTATTTTCCCCTGGCACGAAAGCAACCTTGTTGTATCTGTCTGATACCTGAAGCCTGCTCTGTATTTCTTTAAACCATTATCGGATTCTATCGCCTGAAGCATCTTAGCCGCTACCGGAAGTGCCAGCCTTGCCCCACTCCCATTCGAGCCTGAGCTAAAATGGATGGCCGGGTCATAAGCTCCGACCCAAACACCTGTAACCAGCGATGGATTATACACCATGAAACGGGCATCACTAAAATTCTGTGAGGTTCCTGTTTTTGAAGCCCAGTCACCACCAAGCCCGTACCTTGAATACAAAGCTCTTCCCGTGCCGGAATGGGCCGCCTTTTCCAGCATCAGGGTGGTGAACTCAGCAGTTTCTGTACTCATAACCTGTTCAGAAGCAGCACCAGGATGCTGATAGATAACATTCCCTGAATTATCCTCGATGCGTTCTATGATGAACGGTTCCATCATTTTTCCATCTGATGCAAAAGCACTGTATGCTGCTACAAGTTCTTTTAACGAGACATCCACAGCGCCCAAGGCTACCGCCGGTTCTTCGGGTAGTGATGTTGAAAATCCAAGTTTGCGATAGAGATAATCGAGCTGAACATGGCCTGTTTTACGGTAAAGGTCAATCGTCGGCAGATTCATAGAATGCGCCAGGGCATACCACATGGCGGCAAATCCTCCGCTGCTTTTGTCGTAGTTTTTTGGGTGCCAGCCTTCATATTCCTCATAGACTTTTTCCTTGTTGGCCAGGTAATCGCAGGGCCTATAGTTTTTTGACAATGCGGCAGCATAAAGAATGGGCTTGAACGCGGAGGCAGCAGCTCTTTTAGCCTCCACCAAATCGAAAGGCAAATACCTGAAGTGATTTCCCCCCACGTAAACTTTCACCGCTCCGCTACGCGGATCGATAGCGTAGATGCCCGCATGAAGCATTTTCTTATAATGCCACAAACTGTCAGATTTTGAGATTTCCTTTATTACCGGCCCATCCCAACTAAACAGCTCACGCTTGGCAACATTTTCTTTTTCAGTAACTTCCACAAACTGATTTTTTTTGCTTTTCAGTTCGCGGTCAAGCTTATCCTGCATCCGTGATAAATGCTCTTTGGTCGATTGCCGGGCAGCACTTTGGAGCTTTGCGTTCAGGGTGGTGTAAACTTTCAAGCCATCCTTTTCAATGTCGTAAGTTGTTTTTTGCTCTTTATTCAACGCATCAATTATTTCATCTGCTTTGTCTCTTACTTTCTTCAGAAAATAATTGGCCGGACCTTCAGCCTGGTAATTTGCATAATCGAGGTTCAATGGCTGATCCTTGGCCTGATTATACTGCTTATCAGAAAGATAATCTTGCTGATGCATTAGCTTCAGAATCAGGTTTCGCCGGCTGAGCGCATTTCCGGGATGCAGGCGCGGGTTATAATATGTATTGGCTTTGAGGATGCCCACTAACAATGCTGACTGGTCAATCGTTAATTGCGAAGTGGTTCTATTAAAATAGCGGTTTGCCGCTGCTTCCACCCCGTATACATTTTCGCCAAAAGGAACGGTATTGAAGTACAGAAGCAATATTTCCTTTTTATTGTAAAGTTTTTCGAGGCGGTAAGCCACCAATGCTTCTTTGGTTTTGTTTACCGGCAGGGTCATCAACCCAAAATCGGGCCGGCCAAAAAGGTTTTTGGCAAGCTGCTGGGTAATTGTACTCCCTCCTCCGGAACTCCGGTCGCCAAGCAAGATGGTTTTGAAAAATACCCGCAGGTAGCTTTTACTGTCGATGCCTTCATGAGTAAAAAAACGTGAGTCTTCGGTGGCTATCAGAGCATTGATAAGGTGCTCAGGAAGTTGATGGTATTCAATGTTGGTACGGTTTTCGGCAAAAAACTTTCCCAGCAACTGATCATCCGAAGAGTATACCAGTGTTGCAGACTCGTTCTTAATCTGCTGAAGCTTGCTTTGTCCGGGCAGGGCACCAAACCAGCCGGCACTAACAGAGGCCACAAAAGCAACAACCAGAAGCACAGACAAAACAGAAGCAATAATTATGCTCTTGAGGATGAGTTTCTTGTATGATTTTCGTTTCTTCCTTTTTCTTGCCATCGTATCAAATTCGTATTCTGCTTCTTACACATGAAACCACGCCAGTGGCCATCTCACGGATTGATAACCGCAATTCGAACTTTTTATTGTTTGATGAGCCGTTGATGATTGTTCTTGTTCATGTACACATAGAGAAACAATAAAACATATCAGAAGCTTATGCTTAAGGAGAA
>JASMTM010000233.1:0-2631 GCA_041694295.1 Petrotogales bacterium | reverse complement strand
CCTCTACCGCCGCGCACGGTTTTGAATATATTGTTTGCCCGTATTTAATTAGCTCAATTTACAGGTAACCCTTAGCCTTAGCCTCAATTTGCATTGATTTCATGTTCCGGGTTTCATGTTTCATGACCCGGGTTCAGGAATTTAAGTTTCGGTTGAGTTTTAAGTTTCGCGTTTCCAACTTCTATCTTCTGCCTTTTTTGTGTTCTCTGTGGCGAATTCTCTCATAAGCCTAATTCCCTGTTGGAAATTGCAATTGAATTATTGTCGTTCCCCCCCATATACATCAGAAATTAGATCAAATTGTTCCACGTGGAACATCATCTTCCCATAAGTACTAAAAGTACATTAATATCGCTAGGAGAAACACCACTAATTCTTGAAGCCTGACCAATTGTTTCAGGATCTATTTTCTGAAGTTTTTGCCGTCCCTCTGTTGAAATATTTTTAATAGTTCCATAATCAAACTTTCCCTTAATCTTCAAATTTTCTAATCTTTTAAGTTTGTCAGCAATTACCCTTTCACGCGAAATATATCCTTCATACTTAATGGAAATTTCAACGCTGTCTAAAATTTCAGGGCGTCTTTCTAATGGAATATCACGACAAAGTTTTTTCAATTCTTCAACTTCTTCAACCAACTCATTTAATTTAACCTGAGGCCGTGTAATTAAGTCTTTTATTTTAACTTTTTGCTTCAAAGGGCTCGTCCCTTTATCTTTTAACCAGCAATTGATTTGATCAGGATTAATACTGTAAGATTCAAGAAATTCCTGAATTTTATTTCTCCAATTCACCTTTTCCTGAAATAAACCGTAGCGATAATCATCCACCAGGCCAATAGTTCTTCCTTTAGGAGTAAGTCTCAAGTCTGCATCGTCCTGTCGTAATAAAATTCTGTATTCAGCTCTTGAAGTAAACATTCTGTAAGGTTCATCTACCCCTTTGGTAACTAAATCATCAATGAGAACTCCAATATAAGCTTCGTCTCTGCTAAGAATAAAAGAATCTTTATTTTGAAGGCTTAAAACGGCATTAATACCTGCAATGAGACCCTGCGCGGCGGCTTCTTCATATCCGGTAGTACCATTAATCTGACCAGCAAAATACAGCCCTTTAACTTTCTTGGTCTCCAATGTATGGTGAAGCTGAGTAGGATCAAAAAAATCATACTCTATTGCATATCCCGGTCGGAAAATATATGCATTCTCTAACCCGGGTATTGATTTCATAGCTTCTACCTGGGTTTCGAGCGGAAGGGAGCTACTAAAACCGTTCAGATAAAACTCAATTGTATCCTCTCCCTCTGGTTCCAAATGAAGCTGATGTTCATTCTTTTCCTCAAACGTAACAATTTTTGTTTCAATACTTGGACAATAGCGCGGTCCGATACTCAGTATGGTGCCATTGTACATGGGGCTTTCTTCCAGACGGCTTCGGATGCTATCATGTACAATTTGATTGGTATAAGTTAAATAACAACTTCTTTGCTTTAGTCTTTTATTTGATACAGGCAAAAATGAAAACTTATAAAAATCTTCATCGCCAGGTTGTTCTTTCAATTTAGAAAAATCAACCGTGCGGCCGTCAACACGAACAGGTGTTCCTGTCTTCATTCTTCCAGTTTTAAATCCTCTCTTTAAAAATCTATCAGAAAGGCCTTTGGATGAAGGTTCAGAAATTCGACCGCCTTCAATCTGTACCTTTCCTATATGCATCAGACCATTTAAAAAGGTACCGTTAGTTAGAACTACTTTTTGAGCCGTGAATGTCACATTTTGAGAAGTAATAACTTTGAAAATGCCAGGCTCAGAAAAATCAACATCAACAACTACATCCTGCCAAAAATAAAGATTATTAGTATTCTCAAGCTGCTTTCGCCATTCAGCAGAAAACACCATTCTGTCACATTGCGACCTGGGGCTCCACATAGCGGGTCCCTTTGAGCGATTGAGCATCCGAAACTGTATCGAAGACAAATCGGTAACAATACCCATTTTGCCACCCAATGCATCTATCTCCCTAACTATCTGCCCTTTAGCTATACCGCCAACAGCAGGATTACAACTCATCTGGGCTAATTTTGTCAAATCCATTGTTATTAACAATGTTCTTGCACCCAAATTAGCCGCAGCAGAACTTGCCTCGCAACCTGCATGTCCTCCACCTACTACAATAACATCGTAATCGAAAACCATAATCAAAAAAAATATGAAATACGAAATGCAAAGTTAACAGTATTACGCGAAATTTGTTTCGTAAAAAAGAAGGGAAATGTCCTCAGCTCTTCTCATCTCTTCCTTTTCTTTATCAGTAGAATCCTTGTACCCCATCAAATGAAGTACACCATGAATCATCACACGGAGCAGCTCATTAAAAAAAGTAACGCCAAAACGTTCTGCATTAAAACTTACCGTTGGAATACTAATCAAAACATCCCCGGAAATCCTTCGTCTTTTAGAATAATCGAAGGTAATAATATCAGTAGTATAATCGTGAGAGAGAAATTTACGGTTGGTCTCTAAAATATAATTATCTGAACAAAAAATGTAATTTATGTCGCCAACTATAAAGTTTTTATTCTCAATAACTTGAGTAATCCACTGACTAATTTGCTCCTTCCCTGGCAGATTG
>JASMTM010000232.1:0-5617 GCA_041694295.1 Petrotogales bacterium | reverse complement strand
GCTCTACCGCTCTGTTCTTCAACTAAAAGCTCAAATGTAAATCCTTCAGGTAATGAAGTATGTTCATCACCATTGATAGGTGCGAAATACCCAAAACCTTCAGATTTTATCCTTTTCCATGTCCCAGCAATGTTAGGTATGCTTACCCTTTCACTTTCTGTTTTCACATTTATTGCGTAGTAATGTTCTTCTACTGGTTGCGTTTCCTCCCAGCTTCTATGTAGTTTAAATTCTATTATTGTACATCCTTCACCAAGCACATTGAATGTCCATTGTTTTGTAGCTGGAGCACCCGGCCTTTCAGCTTTATTTATGGTTTTCTCATTCTTGAGTGAAATCACATCTGTATTTGTTATCTCGTATTCCCATGTATATCCTGTAGAAGGATTTTCCTCAAGTACAACTAGAAGATTATCCCCTGCTTTTGCGTTTACAGTTAGGGATTGCAATAACTGTTTTTCTTTATCTGAGTCTTTAATTTCTTTAACTATTTTCACATTGTAAACCTTAATATCAACTGTACTGGATATTCCTTCCCATTCACGGTAGTTTCTAAAAATTATTGTCGTTTTACCTTCTTTTAGTGGCTCAAATGCCCATTCAACTTGTTGAGGAGCTCCTAATATTTCTTCGTCTTTTTGAGTTTCAGTTCTGGTTTCACTCTTGAGTTTTAAAACCTCTGGGTTGGTAATTTCGAAATGCCATGTATAACCTGTTGAGCCATTTTCTTCCAATTTAACAACTGGAATTCTTGATAGGCTGACAGTGTTCAAAACATCGGTTAAGACAATGTTCTCGGAGAACGCAAATATTGCCATAACAAGTATCACGAAAAAGATTGCAAATTTCTTCATAACTACACCTCCTTTAATATGGTATAAAAATAATAAATTATATTTTACATTAAACCGGTATTAATTATCTTGTAAATTTTCAAATAATGATGATAAAATCAAGATAAGGGGGGGGTGAAATTTTGTCACTTATTTGTCAACTTTTCATAATATCAGCAGCATTACTTTACACAATTTCAATTTGGGCAGAACTGCTTTCTAACGCGTTAAAAAAGTATATCATTGTATTACTCTGGTTAGGAATGTTAAGCGATACTCTCTTTATCTTTACTTCATACTTCACAAAAACTAGATATATCGAATTGGTTATACCCATGGGTATTCTTTTAGCTATTCTTATGTTCATAAAGATAGTACTTTCAACAATTTATTATCTCAAAGACAAATATTCGCAAAACTTACGCCTATATGGTACAGTCGTTTGGTTCGTCTGGCTTTTTTATTATATAATTATCTTTATTATGGGGTAAACCGTTTTATTAGACGATTTAATAATTTAAGGAGGTTATGATGAATAAAGACTTTATCATCCCTTTAACTACAATCTCGGTAGTTCTTGTACTGGGGTTGTTGTCCTTATACATCTTCCCTGTTGCTCCCATCCCTAAACCTGATGGAAAATATGACATTGGCATTATAATAGATGAATATACAGATTTAACAAGAGAAGAACTTGCTACGCAAGAAAAAGACAACAGGAGACTTCTTCTTGATATATGGTATCCTGCATCGACAGTTGAAGGTTACAAACCTATTACCTGGTTGAGAGAAGGCGATATTTACTACGAAGGAATTTACAGAAGTCATGGTATATACGAATTTTTACTCCAGCATACGAATCTTGTTAAAACAAATTCGCATATAGACGCTCCACTTCTTAAAGAAGGACCTTACCCGGTAATAATACTTTCACCGGGAACCCCGGCTCTTTCATCACTATACTTTCACTTCACTGAAAAGCTTACCAGCCATGGATACATCGTTGTTGGAATGGAACAACCTTACGCTGATATCGTTGTTGTTTTCCCTGATGGTGAAGCAATTTTCTACGAAAGAGACAAAATCAAAAATATCTCCGAATCTGATGAAGAAAACGACGAAACACTCAGAAAGGTATTGAATTATCTATCCTACGATATTGATTCTACCTTAAAATATCTGGAGGAGTTAAACCAGGGCGAATTTAACGGTATGCTTGATTTAGACAATATCGGGTTGATGGGTCATTCAGGCGGGGGAGGAATCGTTCTAGATTATGCCTTAAATCATGACAATATTAGCGCTTTACTTTGCTTGGATCCTGCAATTTATCTAATGACCGAAGAAGAATTGGGTACAGGTCTGGATATACCATTTATGATTACTATGAGTGAGGAATGGTTAAACCTTAAACGGTATGATAAAGTGCAGTTGTTACTCGAAGCAAGTCAATCAAAATGGTATACAGCTGAAATCGAAAACGCTTTGCACGCTGATTATGCAATGATTCATTATTTGTCACCACTTGCGTTGATTCTGGATGAAACCGATACATTTATGTCCCGGGGTGGCGAAGAGATCATAAAGAATCTTATCCTTGCATTTTTTGATGAAAATCTTAAGGGCAAGCAAAAAGATCTGGTAAATATAGTAAAAAATGATAGCAGAATTACTTTATATTCAAGCTCTGATTTTTAAATCTATTGTTTTTTGTAAAAAGAAGCTTCGATTTGTCCAAAAATTCTGTCCAGAATGAAAGCTAACAAAGCAGCTGGAATTGCCCCTTCAAGAATAAAAGCAGTATTTCGATTAACCAGACCAGATACAATTGGTGATCCCAATCCTCCTGCTCCTATCGTTGCACCCACTGCAGCAGTCCCCACATTTATAACAACAGAAGTCCTTATTCCAGCAATTATTACCCTCATGGCAAGGGGTAATTCAACCATTACAAGACACTGCACTCCATTCATCCCCATACCTGTAGCTGCCTGTAAAAGTTGTTTCGATACACCTTCTAGACCTGAAATAGTGTTTCTCAAAACAGGCAGAAGTCCATACAGAAACAGGGCAAATATTGTGGGTTCTGCACCGAAACCAAACATTGGTACTGCAAGCATAAGTACAGCAACCGGCGGAAATGTTTGTCCAAGGGTTGCAAGACTGTTGACAAGGTCTGAAAACTGCTCTCCAAATCTTCTTGTAACCAATATACCAAGACTTACTCCAATTATTATTGATAGACCACTTGATATGCTAACAAGTAGCATATGCTCTCCAACAAGCTTCAATAATGATGCTCTGGGATATATAACATTCTTCAATTCTGGAAAGATGCTCTCCAGCATTATTCGCCACAGATCCATATTTGATATGAGGGCAATAAATAGACCTATCAATATGAAAGTGAAAATCCATCCTTTTCTTATCTTCATTCAGTTTCACTCTCAATTTTCAAACCTTTAGATGTTAGTAAACTTATCAAACCCTTAAAGCAAATATCCGTAACTATTGCAAGGAAAAGTACAGGCAACGTTCCCAGTATTATAAGATCCATGGCACCCTGTCCAACTCCCTGAAAAATGAACTTTCCAAATCCACCAGCACCAATCAGAGCTGCCAGTGTTGTGTTTCCAATCGCCTGAACAGTAGCCAGTCTTATTCCTGCCAGTACTATGGGAATCGCTAGAGGTAGTTCAATTTTTGTCAGCAACTGCTTTTTGCTCATTCCCATACCTTTGCCAGCTTCAATAATATCCTTTGAGATTATATCGAGACTCGTATATGTATTCCTTACAATAGGTAATAATGAGTAAAGGGTTAGTGCAATTAAAGCTGGAGCGTATCCCGTCCCACTAATACCAAGAGATTTAAGCAACGAAAAGCGCTCTGACAGTAGAGCCAGTGGTAATATGAGCAGTCCAAACAAGGCTATGGCTGGAACCGTTTGCAAAAAGTTTGTGATTGCAAAAATGGGTTTTTCAAGAAATTTCCTTCTGTAAGATAGTATACCCAGTGGTATACCAATCAACGTTCCCAGACCAGCAGCAAGGAAGGAGATGAATAAATGTTGATTTAAAGCTAGCAAGAATCTGTCGCTTCTCCCATAATACTCTTTCACAACTGAGATCTCAGATAAGAATCCACTTAAAAGCATTATTATTAAGATAAGTGGAATAATGGATGTCAATACTCCTCTAACAAAAGGTTTTTTTAGTTTCTTCAACGCAGAAAAATGCACAGTATAAAGACTCAAAATGCTTACCCATACAGCTGCACCTATTGACACTCTACCGTATGGCATATCCTCTGAAAGCAGGCTTTTTGAAGCCAGCCCCACATAAAAAAGGAGAAGAAAAAATGCTAAATCAGCAAGGATAAGCGAAACAAAATCTCTTAACACAAAACGTCTGGTTTTTCTCGTGAAGAGTGATAATAAAATAACAACAGCCCAACATGACAAAATCACCATACCTGCGAAGGGATAGGCTTCAAAAATATTTACAGGCTCTCCTGGAAGCAATCTGTTTGGTTTCACTGATACCAATGGCAAGAATATTATCGTAAATATTCCAATTGTAGAACCAAGTATTAGAACGTGTTCCCGTTTTATCATATCGGGCTCTTCAAGCATGAAACTTACTTTATAAATCCATTCTCTCTCAAATATTCGGTCGCAACATCTGAAGCAGGCAAACCCTGTATAGCAATTTTCGCATTAAGTGTCTGCAAAATTTCAAGAGAAAGTGTTTCAAAAACGGGATTCAATATTTCTTCAATTTCAGGATGTTTTAGAAAGACTTCTTCTCTCACTAAAGGCGCAGGACGATAAACAGGCTGAACGTTTTTTGTATCTTCAAGAACAACCAGCCCCAGACTTGAAAGTGCCCCATCCGTCCCATAAGCCATGGCGAAATTCACACCGTCAGTACCCAGGGCAGCAGCTCTTTCTGTTTGTGCAGTGTTCCCACCTGAAAATGTTAAAAGTTGATCATTCTTTAGAGTAAAACCATAGGCCTTTTGAAAAGCAGGTAGGGCATCTTCTCTATTAACGAACTCTTCGGAACATGCTAGTTTGACCCTCCCCCCTTCATTCACATAATCTGCAAAATCTTCTAGAGTATAAATTCCTTCTTCTTCTGACAAATTTTTTCTTGTAGAAATTGCCCATGTATTGTTTGCCGATGCAGGTTTTAACCAAACAAGTCCATTCTTTTCTCTATCAAGGTATTTAACTACTTCGTAACCAAGATCACCATTTTTCCAGATTATTGGATCGATATTATCGAAGAAAAAACCACCATTTCCTGTGTATTCCGGATAGATATCGATTTCTCCTGCCATTATCGATTGTCTTATTATGGGGGTTGTTCCAAATTCAGTTTTATCAATTACTTCAAAGCCATTATTTCTAAGCATTAAAACGATCATTTGCCCAAGAAGAGCACCTTCTGTGTCAATTTTAGATGCTACCGTTATGGGACCTTTTTGTGCACCAAAAACTGGAACCATCAGGAACATTGCAAGTAGTATGAAAATAACACTTTTTTTCATTCTGCACACTCCCCGTGTTCAGATTTTTTGTAGCTTTCTATTAACTGCGTTGTAGTTCAATCCATTTTTCTTTCTCAGCTGATTCAAACAGTGAATCTATTACCCTGGCATTGCCTAACGAATCTTTCTCAGAAACTGGTAAAGAAACTTTTTCAGTTACTGCTCTTGCGAATTCTTCGAATTCTAATTTGTACTGATCTTCTGGTTTAGTAAATATTGTTCTTTTACCT
>JASMTM010000231.1:0-22599 GCA_041694295.1 Petrotogales bacterium | reverse complement strand
ACCATATATTTACAAACAGGGAAGCAATGAAAGCTGGAATTGGTTGTGTTGAAATATCGACACCCGTATTGAAAATAATATTCAGTATCGAATGGCTTCCATAACCTTGAATGATTGCTCTCCACGCAGAGACACTTATATATGAGGGTAAAAACCAGCCAATTCCCAAAAAGAAAAGTATTATTTTTCCGGATTTTGAAAGTTTTCTTAAGCTAACAGCAAGGAAGAAAGCTATAAAAAACTCTATCGTTGTCTTTAAAAAGGTCCACAAAGAAGATATCTGTATTGACAGTCTGAATCCCTTATCATTAAATGCCTGCTGTAAATTCCTCAATCCAACGAATTTGGGAGAATCATCGAATAGACCATAGTCAAAGAACATAACCCCAAATGCCCAGAGTATTGGGAGAATTACAACCAGTAACAAAGCAAAAAGAATGGGAAGTGAAAAATATCTTCCCCGAATAATTACCAATAAAAAAAGAATAAGTAGTATCGATATCAAAAACAATGACATAAATTATCTACCAATTCTTATTCACAAATTCCTGCGCATTCTGAAGACTCTCTTCAACACTCATTGTTCCAGAATAAACTGTTTGCAGAACAGTCCCCATGACCCTGAAGTATAAGCGTTGAAACTTCTCACCTTGCTCCATGTACTGACTCTCTTTTAAGACAGCCCTTAGATCCTTTAGTTTTTTAGAGTCGGATTCAGTCCATAGTGGTACTTTATAGTATTTTTCACAAAAAGAAGTTGAAATGCTGTATAGAAAATCGATAAATTCGAGGGCAACGTCTTCTTTCACACTGTTAAGTATCGCAAATCCTTTTGAATCAATTAGACCCTTAATCCTTTTACCATTCATTATTGGGAAAGGTAAAATTTCAAAGTTTATTTCGTTTTGTTCAAAGGTTAAACTAAGATAGCTTCCCTGAAAAATAATAACCATTCTACCCGAACTGAAACCCTCAACAAGTGCTCCTCTCTCATATCTTTCAAATACCTTCTTATCAAATAATTCTTTTATATTGCGTATAGTTTTAGCCAGAGATCCAGTATCCATTTGTAGTTTTCCACTTTTATCGATTAACTCTGCTCCATGCGCTAAAAAGGGATAAAAAACATATGGTGACATAAAATCCCAGGCTACTGGAATTATTTCGCTATTTTCAAGATTTTTTTTAATTTCTTTAATATCATCAATGGTGTAATCAAACGTAAACTCAAGACCTAACTCCTTTGAAATCCTTTGATTAACAAAAGCGACCTGAAGGTCGGCATAATATGGAATTGCAACAACTTCATTATTTACCGAAAATACTCTTAGATCTTCCTCTCTGAATGAGCCCAGTTGTTCTAGATCTTCATCTTTTATTCTGTAAAGGGTATTGACATGAGTCAAATATACAGAATGCACATCCTTAATCAGTGCAAGATCTGGTAGATTGCCTGTCCTTATTGATGTTAGTAATTTTTCTTCCATGTCTGGCACAAAGAGTATTTCTACATTATGTCCCGTATATTTATTAAATTCTTCAGATTTTTCTTCGAAAAAGGACAAACCTTCCCAGCTAACCCAGATGGTAAGGTTTTCAGAAACTAACAGGTTGCCAAGCAGGACAAAAAATATTAGAAGTACTCTAAATTTCACATCAAATCTCATTCTTCAGTATCTCCATAAGCAATTTCTCGCTACTGAAGGGGGCTTCCCTCAATCTTATACCTGTTGCATTGTATATTGCGTTGGCTATAGCGGGTACCGGCGTATCTATTCCGATTTCTGCAATACTCTTGGCTCCAAATGGACCGCTGGGTTCATAGCTATCAACCAGATAACATTCCATATTCACGTAATCCATCCTTGACGGAATTTTATACGTGAAAAAATCGTTGGTTAGCATTCTTCCTCTTCCATCATATTTAACATCTTCATATAGAGCCCAGCCCAATCCTTGCATGGTGGCTCCTTCTAGCTGGCCTCTTGCCTGAATCGGGTTGATTGGCATACCACAATCTGCAACTGAAACGATCTTTAGAACATCAACTTTACCTGTTTCTAGATCAACCTCTACTTCGGCAAACGTTGCCAGATAGGGTGGTGGTGATTCATTGCCTACATATGAAGCTGATGCCATTAACTGTTCCTGCTCAAATGTATAAAACAGTTTTGTAAAAAGATCGCTGAAAGAAATTTTTTCGCCGTTTTCTTTATTTAATGCATGTTGATTCTTGACCTCAATATTGTCAACATCTGTGTTTAGATAATGCGCAGCCTTTTCTTTGATCCTGTTCTTAAGCTTTTCAGCAGCATTCTTCACCGCATTACCTGATACATAGGTGGTACTCGACGCGTAGGCTCCAACATCAAAAGGAGTCATGTCGGTATCAGAAGAATACACAATTACTTTTTCAACAGGAATATCAAGTGTTTCTGCAACTATCTGAGCCATTATTGTATCGCTGCCTGTTCCCAGATCAGTTGCACCTAAATGAAGGTTAACGGAACCATCTTCGTTAACCTTTACAGATGCCGCGCCCATATCTACTTTTGCAATACCCGAACCCTGCATGGCAAGTGCACATCCTACACCTCTAACCTTTTTACCAGGCTCCTTTTTGTGATTTATCTTTTCATCCCACTTAATTATTTTCTTGCCCTTCTCTATACACTCATCCAATTTACAGCTACGAACTATCTGTTCCACGCCTTCGGTTCCTTCTCCCATAATTTTGAATATAGGAGATGTTTCTCCCTCTTTTATGGCATTTTTTCTTTTCAATTCAAGGGGATCAGCTTCCAGTTCGTGGGCTAGTTCATCGATAACACAGTCAAGAGCAAAGAGACCCTGTGGAGCCCCATAACCTCTATACGCCCCAGCGGGTGGTAAATTGGTGTAGACAACGTCTCCCCTAAATCTTACTGCTTCCACTTTGTTATAGAGTGGTAGTGTCTTTGAGCCAGCTACCATGAAAACGGTTAGCGCATGCTCTCCATAAGCTCCTGTATTTGAAAGGCCATCAAGTGAAAGCGCTTTGATCGTTCCATCCTTTGAAGCGCCTACTGTCGCTTTAAACTCCATTTCGTGCCGGATATTTGTCGCCATGGAAACCTCAGGTCGCTCAAAGATCATCCTAGCGGGTCTTCCTGTTTTAAGCGTTACAGCAATTACATATGGCTCAACATGGACAGCTTGCTTCCCACCAAAACCACCACCAATTCGCGGTTTAATAACGCGAATTTTCCTTATGGGGATATCAAAGATCATTGATAAAATTCTTCTGGTATGAAAAGGCACCTGCGTGGATGTGATTACAACCAGTCGTCCATTTGCATCATAATAACTTATGGACACATGAGGTTCCATCATCGCATGAAGCTGGGTGTTTATATGGTAGGTTTTCTCAACAACATAATCACATTTTTCCATTACTTCATCAGTATTTCCCACTTCCATTTCATAATGAGAAGCAATATTTCTGGAAGGATCATATATATCTTTTGTTCCTTCTTCATCATGTATCACCGGTGCTCCATCTTTGGTAGCTTTTTTGAAATCAAGTACAGGTTCAAGCTTTTCATATTCAACATTTACCTTACTCGCAGCAATTCTCGCTGCATTTACAGTTTCTGCAGCAACTATTGCGACCGGGTCCCCAACATAGCGAACTTTTTTGCTCAAAATAAAGCTATCATAGGGAGATGGTTCAGGATAACCCTGACCAGCCTTTGTAAAAATCTTCTGAGGAACATCTTCATATGTCAGAATCTCAACAACACCCGGGACCTTTAGAGCCTTTTCTTTATCTATACTTTTTATTCTTGCATGAGGATATGTGCTTCTAACAAGAACTACATGCAAGGCGCCAGGAAAATCGAAATCATCTGTATAAACAGGCTTACCCTTTAATATCGAAGGACCATCAACCTTGATTTCATTTTTATTTACATAATTGAATTTTTTTCTTTCACTCATCTCTTTTCACCCCTGAGTTTTTTCGCTGCAAGTTTAACTGCTTTTATCTGTGACTCATATCCCGTGCATCTGCAGAGATTGCCCACCAGGGCTTTCTTTATCTCCTCATCATCCGGGTCTGGATTCTCAGCAAGAAAAGATTTGATTGTCAGTGTCAGTCCACTTATACAATATCCACATTGACTGCCACCTGTTTCAAGTATCGCTTCCTGAATGGGATGAAGCTCCTCTTTTTCAGAAAGACCTTCAACAGTTTCTATGGAACAATTATCAACTGATGCAGCAAATGTTATGCATGAAAGAATTGGTTTTCCTTCCAGTAAAACAGTACAATTACCACAACTCGCTGAATCACAGCTTCTTCTCACACTTTTATATCCCAGTCGTCTCAAAACGTCCAGCAACATTTCTCCGGGATCTATCTGAACTTCATGAGCTTTCTTGTTAACTGTCAGTTTGATTTTCATCTAAACACCACCCAATTCGGTTAATATCCTCTCAGTAAGAACTGAAGCGAGATGCCTTCTATACTCAACCGAAGCAAGATAATTACTGCCGCCTGTAAAATGCTCGAACACAAGGTTCCGTGCAATAGTTGGTAAATTGTCATCAAATTTGAGATTTTCAATACCTTCTTCCACATCCAAAAATCTATCAGGTAGTTGAGGTCTTGAACCTATAACAAACCTTGATCGTTTAACAATATCTGATTCGATCTTCAGTGCAATTCCAACGTTAACCAGAGAAATATCAAAGGCGGATTTTGTAAATCTACTAAACCCGTATATAAAATCTTCTTTGCTTAGTATTATGTGGGTTATAATGGGCTTTTTATCCCTTGGTAATCGATTGAATTCAGTTATGTTGATATTTTGATAACCATTTATCCCAAAAGTCATTAAGCGACTTTCAGTGGCTAAAAGACATGTTGTTACGTCAGACCATCCTACCTTTGCGGCTATAGAACCACCGATGGTTATCATATTTCTCAACTGAGGACTGGCTATGTCGTCAAATGACTTAAAGAAAAAATCGCCAAAGTTTTTTCTTATTGCCTGGTTTTTCCTGAAGCTTTCGATATCGATCATTGCTCCAACAACTATCTCATTACCCTTTTCTTTTACATCATTTAACCCTAAAGATTTAAGGTCAATAAGATGTTTTGGAATATGGGATTTCATTAGAGCAACATTTGTACCTCCCGCAATTAAAACAGATTCATCTTTATGATCACTCCAAATATTGAATGCTTCATCTATGCTACGAGGTTTATGATATGCCTTCACGTTAAGAAGCATCCCCTTCACCCCTTTCGATAATCTTTAATGAACGTTCAATTAAACCTTTTATTACTTCCTTTCTATACCATGCTGACGCTCTAACATCATCTATTGGCGAAATATATTCAAGACATTTATCAATGAATTCCTCTCTTTTCGTTCCCTTTATCCCATGCTGTTCAAAAAGCCTTTCAGCTTTCGTGGCTCTAACAACTGTGGGAGAAACTGAACCAAAAGCAATACGAATATTTCTTCCTTTGTAAAGTATTCCAACTGAAGCTGTTGCAATTGTCATTGCATTTCTCTGACCTACTTTAAAAAAGATATTATTCCAATCCTCAGTTGATTCGAAATCTACACTTCTTACAAACTCCCCAACAGACAACGCGGTTTTCCCCGGTCCAAAAATAAAATCTTCCAGATCCATTTTTCTATCACCTTTAGGCCCTCTAATATTTACTGTCGCATTGGATAATACCATCGCGATGATGGAATCTCCTGCAGGAGATGCATTAACGACATTTCCAACCAGTGTCCCTCTATTTCTTATTTGAGTACTTCCAATCTTTCTAACTATCTTTAAGAGTAAAGGCGATTTTTCTAAAAGCATTCTTGATCCAAGAATTTGTGAATATGTTACCTTGCATCCCAATCTTATTTTGTTTCCACGATCCTCTATTTCATTCATACCAGGTATTTTTGTCATACAAACAACTGATTCTGGAAGTACAATCCTTTTCCTTAATCTAACCATAAGATCAGTCCCGCCGGCCATTATTACATTTCCTGGTACCATCAACCTGTCAAGCAATGCCTCTTCGTTCTCCGGTACAAATACTTTGTATGCCACTTCTGTACCTCCTTATTCCTGGATGATTGTGTTTTTTGTATCGACTATTTCCGCTGCTATTGCTATAGCTATTTCACCGGGCGTTAGTGCGTTTATTTCTAGTCCAATTGGAGTTTTTATCATTTGCCATTGTTCTTCAGTATAACCGCTGTTGATAAATTTCTCATGCAGCTCTTCATTCTTTTTCGCTGAGCCAATCATTCCGATGTATCTCGGATTGTAAGAAAAAATCACTTTCAGTGCCTTAAAATCCCTTTGATGCCCTCTTGTTAATACCACACAAAAGTCTTTTTCTTCAATGACCGGATATGTTTCTTTTACGTCATAGTCTATCAATTTCTTATCAAATCGATCATCAATATCTTTCAAAAATGCTTCCTCATCGTCAACAACAAGAACTCTATAACCTGCTGTTTGCATTATATTTGCTAAAATCTTTCCAAGGTCACCAGACCCAAATATAATTACCATAGGAGATTCACCAACATAATTAAAGAAAACTTCTGTCCTTTCTCCACATACGCCTCCTGAATCTGCTGCGTTTACTCTACTCTGGATAAATGTATCGCTAAAACTTAGTGCTTTTTTTCTCGCTTCTAACAAACACTCTTTAATGTATTCTCCAAATTCACCTTCATAATTACCCATGAATTCATTTTGCTCCGTTAATGCGAACATTTGTCCATTTTTTCTAAAGCTTGAAGTCTTGCTATTAATTATTGTTGCAATAACCACAATATTCTTTTGCTTCAAAATATCTTCAATAGAATCAGACATATTTCAACATTTCCTTTGCTTTTTCAAAATCCTTTTGTGTATCTATATCAAAAACATTTCGCCACGTTCTTTCTATCATTTTATGAGGTAATTTGTATTTTTTTATAATTTGCGAAAATCCCCGGTCTCCCACAAGATCGTTCATCAGATAAAAATACTTCTCAGGAATGAATGTCGGAAAACCTTTCGTATCCTTATAAGAGCAACTTAGAACACTGTCTTGATGATATTCGCTTTTATCAATTAAGAAGTCAAAATCTTCTGGCTTTATGAATGGCATGTCTCCTGTTGTTAAAAATAGTCCGTCTAGCTCATTTTTTAATGCCCAATTTAAAGCCAAAAAAACCGATCTGGATATTCCTTTTTCAGGCTTTTCGTTTATTATAATATCCAATTTTTTAAAATCGAACTTATCCTTTGAAAAAGTATCATTTATTATTACTACTGAACTATCAACACATGACTCTGATACTACATCAATAATCCATTGCAGTAGAGGCTTCTCTCCCAGATAGGTTCTAAGTTTTTCCCCTTTAAATCTTTCGGAAAAACCAGCCGCAAGTATTGCAACCCCAGTTTTTTTATTTCCCACTGAGATATTTTACCGCCTCAATTATCTTATAGTAACCCGTGCAACGACAAAGATTGCCTTCAAGAGCAGTTTTTATTTCTTCCTCGTCAGGTTCTGAATTTTTGTCAAGCAATGCTTTTATAGACATTATCATTCCCGGAGTACAGAAACCACATTGTATTCCATTTTTGTCAACAAACGCCTTTTGTATTTCATCCAGTTCTTTTTTCCCTATTCCTTCAATGGTTAAAACATCTTTACCATCAAATTCTACAGCAAACATTAGACAGGAATTAACCGCTTTTCCATCTACTATTATGGTACAGGCTCCGCATTCACCTTCACCACAACCTTCTTTGGTTCCTGCCAGCCCCAAATCTTCTCTTATAAAATCAAGAGCTCTTCGATTACTTTTGACATCCGTAGTAATTTCATCACCATTTAATCTGAAAGTTATATTCACTGGAAAGCCTCCCTGATAACCTCTTCATCTGCTGGATATATTTTAACAGAACCAACCTTCTTAATAGCTGATTTTAAATCCTTTAAACCATTTCCCGTCACAATTATACTTACATTTTTGCCTTCCAGTGAATTCAAACGCGCATACTTCTTAAACCCTGCAAATGATGCAGCCCCAGCTGGCTCTGCAAAAACACCGGTTGTCCTAGCTAACTGAGCAATTGCATCCAGTATTTCTTCATCAGTTACCTTTACAAAGTTGCCATTAAATCTTTTAGCATAGGTTACCGCTTTTATGACATCACGCGGTTTCCCGACAGCTATTGAATCGGCAATCGAATATCCTTCTACATCTATCGGTTCAAAAGGCTCTTCCTTTTGAAAGGTATCTGCTATGGGGGAAATTTTTTCTGATTGAACTCCGATTACTATGGGTAATTTATCAATCAATCCAAGTTGTTTAAGATCATAAAATCCTTTATAAAAACTGCTGTACACAGTTCCATCCCCAACGGACACAAATACATAATCGGGGAGCTTCCAGTCGTATTGCACCGCTAACTCCAGCGCGCCTGTTTTTTTGCCTTCAAGTAGATAAGGATTTATAGCGCTGTTCCTACAATACCATCCTTTTCTCAATCCTACTTTCATAGAGATATCAAAGGCCATATCATATGATCCATCAATTGCAATTACATTTGCACCATAAACCTGCATTTGAGCCAGTTTTGCTTCTGGAGATGTTGCTGGTACAAAAATTATGCAATTAAGATTTGAGACAGCGGAAAAACATGCCAGAGAACTTGCTGCATTTCCAGTAGAAGCGCAAAAGATGGTGTCATAATTTTTTTCTTTAGCTTTCACCACCGCTACTGCACTTGCCCTGTCTTTGTATGATGCCGATGGATTACGTCCATCATCTTTGATCGAAAAACCGCTTAAGTTAAACTCTTTTGCTATACCTTTATGAAAATAAATAGGCGTATTGCCTACATCCAAAGCAGGGAATACCATATCTTTCCTTACAGGAAGTATATCTTTAAATTGCCATATTCCTTCACTGGAGTACTTACGGAAAAGCTTTCTATCAACTTTTTTCGAAAGAAATTCGTAATCATATATGACCTCAAGAGTGCCTTTTCGATCACCGCATACCGGGCACGTGTATTCAACTTCTTCCTTACCAAATTCTTTACCACAGCTGATACATCTCAATCTGTATTCACTCAAAAAGTACCCCTCCTATGGCTTTAACAGGGCATCTGCTCTGACACAGACCACAACCGAAACAATCATCAACGCTTACTTCAACTTTATCTGTTATGGAAAGAGCATGATATGGACAAACATCAACACATAATTCACAAAGAGTACACCTTTCGTGATCGATAACGGGAGTTTTTTTCGCATATGAAATTTCCAGCTCATTGTTAGAAATCCCGATAGCTTCCCTAACAGAATTGAATCCATACCTTTCTATTTCAGAAGGCAAATCAGAAATGATTTTTTTGTAGATTGATTTGCCTCTTATAAGTGCTCCTGATAACAATTGAACTGCAGTAGCACCAGCCATAAGATATTCCAGGACATCTTTAGCAGATATGATGCCCCCTATCCCTATGACGGGCAGTTCACAACTTGACGCTATTTTCTTCACCATTGCAAGTGAAAGCATCTTTATTACTGGACCAGATATCCAGCCAAAACCATCTTCACTTCCCAGGGGTGAATGTTTTTTATCAATATCCAGAGGATAAACAGGACCAAGAGAGTTTATCGCTGCTATTCCATCACCACCTGCTTTCTCAATTACCCGTGCCATCTTGCCAGGTTCCTCTACTGAGGGATCAAACTTTATAATCACTGGTTTTTCTGTTTTAGACTTTACAGTTCTAATCAATTCACTCATTAATTCAGGATCATTTGCAACATAATGTGTGGATAGCTCGAAGGCGTCGGCAAAATCGTTGAATTTCGGTACAAGAAATTTTAGATCCTCAACCGAATAACCCAGACTTACAATCAAAGGCAAATCGCTTTGACTTCTGAAAGCAGGTAAAAATTCATCGATCCATTTATCGTAATTAAATTCACTCCACAATTCAGCATTAATTACATAGTTGTTTCCAGAGATTATACAGGGTCTTGGTACTTTCGCGGCTTTTGTAGAAATTGTCTTTGTCACAACTGCACCAACCCCTTGATTAGCAATAAACAGCATTTTTTTATCATCACCTGTTAACGGTCCTGAGGCTGGCATTACTGGATTTTTTAGCTTTATATTGAAGAGTGTTGTAGTCAAATCCATTCAATCATCCTCCATATTTATAGGTGTTTCCAAAGCTCAGCGCTGTACTCCCTGCATTCTTTAAATAATCTTTCCTCATCAATAAGCACACTTTTACCAGAAATCATAATGGGTCTACCATGTACAAAAACATCCGTAACCTTTGGATTATCTCCTACTCCAAAGAAAAGATGTCCTGGAAAGTTCTCATTATTTAGAACTGTTGGCGGTTTATAATCATAAATTGCAAAATCAGCTGCATATCCTTTTTTTATTTTTCCCATTTTCAACCCAAAAATCTTCGAAGTAAGCTGATAATTGTAATCAAAAAGAGTTTTTTGCAAATCAAGAGGATCAGCAGCTTTCGGATCTTTTTTTTCATTGTGCATTCCAAGTATCAGGAAACGACTTTCTGTAAAGAGGTTAAATCCGAATCCATCATTGCCAAGACATACTCTCGTTCCTCTGGACAATTTCCCCTTCCAATCTGGATAACCGACACCATTGTTCATGTTTGATTGGGGATTAACAACAACAAAGCAGCCATTATTTCTAATTATTTCATCTTCCTTCTCGTCAGTATGAATACAATGGACAAGCAAGGAATTCTCAGTCAGTAAACCAGCGTCATTAAAGCGCTGTACTATTCTTTTATCATAAAGTGAAATGGAATTTTCTTCATCTTCCGGTCCTTCAGCAACATGAACATGTATTGGAATTCTATTTTTATTTGCTTCGGATACCAATTCAAGTGTTTCATCTGATAATGTAAAAGAAGCATGTAACCCAATATATGGTACTCTAAATTTATTTTTTGTTTCAGCAAATCTGAGGTTTTCATCAATGCTTTGATCGCGTACCTTTTTACCATTTCTATCAGAAATTTCAAAAGCTGTTGAACATCTTAATCCTGCTTCATTAACAGCGCTTGCAATCATATCTAGAGAACCTTTAACAGCATTTGGGGAAGAGTGATGGTCAATTAGTGTAGTTACCCCCGTTTTCATCGATTCAATGGATGCAAGGTAAGCACTAAGCTTATTCCCTTTCATGGTTAGGGCTCTGTCAAGTTTCCACCACATCTGTTCAAGCAGCTCTGTAAATGCATTTGGAGAGAATCCTTTCAATGGCATACCTCTTGAGAATGTGGAATAGATGTGCGTATGTGCATTAACCAGTCCAGGCATCAGTATTTTATTGGGAAATGAATATACCTTTTCTTCCGTACTACCCGGTGACCCTTCAGAGACCTCTTCAATTATTCCATTATTGGTTTTTAGATAGCCTTTTTCTATGAAAGAACCATCGTTTGTAAAAATGGAAACATCTTTTACAATCAAGCTTTCTACCTCCAGAATATTCTATCCCTGCTGAGAAATCTCCCATAACCTTTATTTGCAGTTACCTGGTTTTCATTAAAGACAACTTTTCCTTTTGATATAGTAAGTTCAACCTTACCTTTTAGATGCATATGTTCATATGGTGAATATTCAGATCTCCCATAAACTGGCTTACCCACCACCCATTCTTTTTCCGGGTTTACAATAACAATATCTGCATCTGATCCTGGCAAAAGAGACCCTTTATCTGGATACAGGCCCATTAATAATGCTGGTGTTTTGCTCAAAATCTTTGCTGCATCCATAGCAGATTCTGATACAAATGTCCTGAACAAACTATATGTAAATCCTATACTTCCTATTCCAAAAGGCATTTCTCTAATATCATCCTTGCGGGCTTTCTTTTCTTCGACCTTGAAAGGACAGTGATCGGTACCAATGGACCTTATATTTTCTTCCATCAATCC
Source organism: Petrotogales bacterium (assembly GCA_041694295.1). Taxonomy (GTDB): domain Bacteria; phylum Thermotogota; class Thermotogae; order Petrotogales; family Kosmotogaceae; genus JASMTM01. The sequence goes on along the minus strand of JASMTM010000231.1, from coordinate 10,587 downwards.
TTTTACAATCATCTTTCTTTCCGTTTCAGTCCGTAACGGCGGGCAACATGTATAAAGAAAGCCATTATCTCCAAAAAGAGATTCCTCATTTAGCGAAAAGTACTGTGGACATGTCTCAAGAAACAAATATTTATTCAAGGTTTCTTTAAAATGTTCGCTCAAAAATTCGACTGTTCTTCCACTTGATACATGTACCATATAGCATTGACCTTTTGATTCTGCCGCCATCGTTGCTATTTTTACAGCATCAATCATTTCGCTTTTTGCATTTCTTATAACTGGTAATTCCTTTGGTAAATAACTTCTAGCAGAATGCATATTGTGCTTAATTATTTCATCATTTTCAGCATGAATCATTATTACTACTCCTGTTTTACCAGATAATTCAACAAGTCTGCTGAGATATCCGTCATCGGTACGTCTGTTACTATCACCGTAAGCTGTAAATACCTTAATAGAAGTTAATCCTTCTCGGATTGCGAGTTCAACAAGTTTTTCGGGAGCAAAATCAGGATCTCCGGCCAGTGTTAAATGCAATGAATAATCAATTCTGGAATTACCAGCTGCTCTCTTGCGATCTTTTATTGATTTGATAATATCAGAATATCGATTAACAGGTTGGGTAAAATCAATAAACGTGGTTACACCACCTGAAATTGCTGCTTCACTACCCGAAGAAAAATCATCAAGAGACGTGTAATTACCAACATCCAGCTGAAAATGAACATGTGGATCAACAAAACCTGGCATAACGCTCAATCCGTCACAATCTATATACTTTTCAGAACCAATCTCACCTGACCGGGTTATTGCAACTATTTTATCACCATTTATGTGAAGATCACCTTTTATGCAGCTTGTTCCATCCGTAATTGAACCATTTTTTAGACAAAGTTCACTGATCATGGACGACCGCCCATTGTTAATGCCATCACCGCTTTGGCTGTATGCAATCTGTTTTCTGCTTCATCGATAACTACCGATTGTTCTCCATCTATAACTTCATCTACAACTTCTTTACCTCTATCAGCAGGTAATGCGTGCATGTATATTGCATTTTTATTGGCTAATTTCATCTTATCAGGAGTGCATATCCAGTCCTTGTGCTTACTTGTTTCGTTCATTATCTCACTTTCATCTTCAGATACAAAGAATCCACCCCAGGATTTAGGTATAACTATGTCGGCATCTTTAAAGGCATCGTCCATATCATGGGAAATTTCAAATTTTGTGCCACTTTTTTCAGCATTCTTCTTCGCTGTTTCTACCATTTCAGGCATGAGATCAAATCCTTCGGGGTATGCAAGAGTAACATCAAGTCCATATCTTGGGAACAACAGTATTTGGGACTGTGGTACAGACAATGGCTTTAGATGACTTTCCGCATACGCCCAGCTTATTCCAACTTTTAGCCCTCTTTGATTATTGCCAAACACTTCTCTAATTGTCATGATATCAGCAAGAACTTGCATTGGATGATAATAATCATCCTGCAAATTTAAGATGGGTGTATCGGAGTATTTTTCCAGCGCTCTGAGATATGCATTTCCTATTCCATAAGCGCAGTGTCTAACAGCTATCCCATGGCCATATCTTGAAAGTATTTTAGCTGTATCTCGTGCCACCTCACCATGTGCAGTCTGCATTACTTTAGGATTTAAGAAATGCGCATGACCTCCAAGCTGTGTCATCCCGGCTTCAACGGAATTCCGCGTTCTAGTGGATTCATCAAAGAAAATCATAAAAAGAGTTTTTAGATTGAGCCATGGAGTTGGTTCTCCAACAGCAAAACGCCTTTTCAAATCACTGGACAGATCAAGCATTAAATCCAGTTCAAATTTACTAAATTCCTGCGTTGTTATAAAACTACGACCTCTAAGTAAGCTACTCATTGGTAACCTCCTAACTTATTAATTATTCAGATAATGCCTTGGGCAGAGCAGCGTATACTGCAGCTGCCTTCACAAGGTGCTCAACTGGCACCTGATCTTCAGGACTATGAGCATATATTTCATTGGCAGGACCAAATCCAACCGTGGGAATATTGAACATTCCTGCTGTCGTTGTCCCGTTAGTTGAAAATGTCCACTTACCTATGTTCGTTTTGTAACCAAGAACCTCTTCAAATGTGTTGTATGATTTTTGAACTATTTCATGGTCTTCTGGTAATGTCCAGCATGGAAAATATTTCTTTGTTGGATAAATTTTTCCTGTGTAAGAAGGTTTACTGTATTCAAGTTCTAGTATTTGAGCTTCTTCACCTGATTTCTTTATTGCCGTTTTCAGTTCGGATATTACTTTTTCTCGCGTTTCTCCTGCTGTTAATCTCCTGTCAAGCTGAATTTTGCATTCATCTGGTACCGCGTTGTGTGATGGAGATTGAAAGAATATCTGGGTAACTGCAATGGTTCCCTTTCCTAAGAATTCGTCTGAATCAAGATGATCATTCATTTTCTCTATCTCGTTTATTATTTTAGACATTTTATATATTGCATTTTCTCCTCTTTCAGGCGCGCTTGCGTGACAGCTCATTCCAGTTGTTTTTATCTGAAGCTCTATTCTCCCCCTATGACCTCTGTAAATGTTTAAGTTTGTTGGTTCGGTTATAACAACACAATCCGGCTTAATTCCATCCTCATTGATAATATACTGCCAGCATAGTCCGTCACAATCCTCTTCCATAACCGTACCTGTTATGTATAGAGTGAAATCACCCAAAAGATTCAGTTCTTTCATTATTTTCACGCCATAAACCATTGAAGCCATGCCAGCTTTCTGATCACATGCACCTCTTCCATGGACAATTCCGTTAATTATTTCACCGGAAAATGGATCTACTTTCCAGAGATCAGGATTACCGACTTCCACCGTATCAATATGAGCATCCATTGCAATTACCTTTTTTCCATTTCCTACTTTACCGAGTATGTTACCCATCCCATCAATTTTTACATCATCAAAACCCACTCTGTTCATTTCTTGCTCGATTCGTTTTATAACTTTCTTCTCCTGTCCTGAATAACTTTTTATTTTCACAAGATCAACAAGAAATCCCGCAACTTCATCCTTAAGCTCATTTGCTCTCTTTAAGATTTTTCCGCTCAAAAGAATCATCCTTTCTTAATTACTACAAATATTGATTAACATTATATTATACGCTTTCCCACCATAACTCCCAAAGAACAAAAAAATCATAAGCCGACAATTACAATCATGTAACGTGGTAAAATTCTACCGGAGGTGGATTTATGCTTTTACTAAAAAATATTGATTATCTGGCCACTATGGACAGGAACGGAACTGAACTAACGGATGCATACATTGTTGTCAATAATAATGTTATCACAAAGATTGGCGAGGGTAACCCTCCATCCACTAACTTTGACGAAGTGATCGATCTAAAAAGATATGTGGTTTTACCAGGATTTGTAAATACGCATCATCATTTATTTCAATCTCTTTTCAGAAATATCCGAGAGGTATCTTCCTCTAAGTTATTTGACTGGCTTACATATCTTTATGAAATCTGGAAATACATTGATAATGATGCAATTTACAACAGTGCAATAATAGGTATATATGAAATGATGGCCACAGGTGTCACAACTACTACAGATATGCTTTATCTTCATCCTAAAGGTAAAAAAGGATTTATTGACACGGAAATAAAAGCAGCTGAACACTGCGGTATACGCTTTCATCCAACGCGCGGCTCGATGTCTCTTTCAAAAAAGGACGGAGGCCTACCACCAGATAGTGTCGTGCAAAGTGAGCGTGAAATACTTGAGGACTCTGAAAGAATTATAAACGAGTATCATGACCCAGGTAGATATTCAATGTTAAGAATAGCACTTGCACCATGTTCTCCTTTTTCAGTTACGGAAGAATTGATGATAAAGACAAGAGAACTGGCTGAAGAGTACGGGGTTTTATTGCACACACACCTTGCTGAAACAAAAGATGAAGAAGAATTCTGCCTTGAATCTAAAGGTTTGAGACCTGTAGATTACATGGAAAAGGTTGGATGGCTTAAACCTGAAACATGGTTTGCACATTTAGTATGGCTCACCGAAGAAGACATCAAAAAACTTGCTGACTCGGAATGTGGCTTTGCTCATTGCCCAACATCAAATATGCGTCTTGGTTCTGGAATAGCACCCGTAACGGAAATGAAAAATAAAAACATGAAGATAGGTCTTGCTGTTGATGGAAGCGCTTCAAATGACTCAGGTAATATGTTATGGGAAATAAGAAACGCACTCATGTTACAAAGAGTTGTTAAAGGGGCCAACGCCATTACACCAAGAGATGTGCTCTATATGGCAACCATTGGAGGCGCAAGGGTTCTTGGGATGGATGATTATATTGGCTCTATAGAAGAGGGTAAGGCAGCAGACATAATAGGTTTTAAAACAAACAAACTTTCACTTGCAGGTGGATTGTCTGATCCTGCTGCTTCTCTTGTAATGTGCGACCCCGGGAAAGTAGATTTTGAGATGATTAATGGAAAACAGAGAATAATTAAGGGAAAAATCAGTGACAATGATTTACAAAATTATATAAATGAACAAAATCGAATAAGTAAGAAACTAATAAATAACAATTTCTGAATAGTTTCTGAGAGGCCTTGTTGTGCTATAATACTTAACTATATTCAGGAATATTTTTATCGGGAGTGAATTAAAATTTATATAGCATTGTTACCTGCTTTATTTTTTGGCTGGTCTCTCGGAGCTAATGATGCTTCAAATGTTTTTGGAACAACAGTAAGCAATGGAATAGTAAGATTTAGGGTAGCCACACTTATATCTGCTACTTTTATACTGTTGGGTGCTCTAGTTGGTGGTTCTAGAGGTCTTGAGACAATTAGCGAACTTAGTTCACAGACCATTTGGACGGCATCAATAGCTTCCCTTGCAGCAGCGATTTCAGTTACACTGATGACACGAATAGGGCTGCCTGTTTCTTCCTCGCAGGCTATGGTTGGCGCAATACTTGGCATAGGACTCATAAGAGGAAGCGTTGACTGGATGATACTTTTAAAGGTAGTTTTATGCTGGGTTGGAACACCTATCGGCGGAATGTTCTTCGGTTTTATAGGCTACAAATTTTTTGCAACCTTCTTTCATAAAATAAAATCAGTGCAGGTTCAAGATGCCTCACTAAAACTTTCGGCGATCATTATTGGAGCATATGGTTCATATGCTCTTGGTGCAAATAATGTAGGTAATGTAACGGGAATTTTCGCTGATATAATTCCATTAGAAATCGCCGCTCTTTTAGGCGGCTTAAGTATAGGATTGGGTGTTTTAACCTACAGTAAAAGGGTAATGATGACAGTGGGGAAAGAAATTGTTGCTCTCGACTCCTTTTCATCGGTTATTGCGGTTTTTGGCGAGGCAGTTACTGTCTGGATCTATGCATTGATAGGGGTCCCGGTTTCAACATCCCAGGCCATTGTGGGTTCCGTTATGGGTGCCGGTTATGCAAGAGGATCTCGTACATTCAATCTACGATCTTTAAAAAGAATTCTTTTTGGTTGGTTAGAAACGCCGTTTATCTCTGGGCTTATTTCAGCAGGTATGTTCTTAGTCTTAAGATACTTTTTTCAATTCTAACTGAAATATTGACAGCATGGTTCATTGGTGGTAAATTATTATGTAAGCCGAGGTGGCGAAACTGGCAGACGCGACGGATTCAAAATCCGTTGGGGTTGATAGCCCTGTGCGGGTTCGACTCCCGCCCTCGGCACCAGAGGAAGGCGTGGCCTTCCTTTTTTAATTTACCGGAGGTGTACATTTGAAGTTCCTGGATTTTAATATAGCAGAAGGTACAATAGAAGAACACTCAAAAAATCTTTTAAACTCAATAAATAATGAAAAAAAATTTGTCTTGACTTTAAACACGCTGATTGCAGATCAGTATTTACATAAACCCGAATATAGAAAAGCATTGAAGAAAGTAAATTATATCGTACCTGACGGATTCGGAATAGTAAAAGCGATAAAAATCCTAAGAAAAAGAAAACTCTGTAGAGTTCCAGGCATCGAATTAATGGAATATTTATGTAAAGAAGTTTCAAAAACAAACAGAAAAGTCTTTTTCCTTGGTTCATCACAGGAATCGGTAAAAAGAGCTTCAAAAGAACTTAAAAGAAAGTTCCCAGCATTGAAAATTGCCGGTATCCATCATGGTTATTTTAATGAAAGCGAAAGTGATAGAATTGTTAAAGAGATTAACGAGTCAGGTCCATCAATTCTTTTTGTTGCTATGGGTGTCCCAAAGCAAGAAATATGGATATCAAATCACATTGATGAGTTGAATGTTTCCATATTAATGGGTGTGGGTGGGTCTTTTGATGTATTTGCGGGACTTACAAAAAGAGCACCTAAATGGATGAGAGAGCACGGTCTGGAATGGCTTTATCGAATATTGAAAAATCCCTTAAGAAGAATGAAAGTCCTTTTCAGATTGATAAGATTTGCAATAACTGTATGGAAATTTGAAAGGAAACACCGAAAAAATAGGAGGGATTTAGATGATTATTAAAAATGTAAATATATTTACAAATGATCACCAGTTACCATTTATAAAAAAGGGGTATATACAGTTTGATAATGAAGGAATAAAAGCCGTGGGTACCGTTGGTAACATGAATGCGCCATCCGGAGAAAAGATAATTGATGGACATGATGGTATTGTTTTTCCCGCTCTTGTAAACGCACATGGAAGTATTTATACATCCCTAAGAAGTTTCCATAATGAAGTGATATCAGATAGCATTGGCGGAGTTAATTTCTTCAAATCACTTATCGAACAAGCTAAAGACAAATCATGGGAAAAGTTAAATTTACATACAATAAAAACTGCCATTGCAAAATCCCTATCATACGGAATAACTACACTGTATGGTCCAATATTTTATTCTGAGAATCTTTCGATAAAATTACTACAGAAAATGGCTTATGAGTACAACATACAACTTAGCATTGGGCCACTGGTATTTAAAGATAATATCAATTATGTCGTAGACAACTGGGTATCAGAGAAAGAAGATGCTTTTTTTCATCCCACTGTGTATGTAGCTGAACTTCCGTATTTTAGTAAGGAAGAACTGGACAACCTTAAAAAGTTAAAACTCAACGGTATTGATCTGAATCTTATAATCCTAGACATGGAACAAATAGATAAAGAATCACTCTCTTTGTGGGGAGAGCACATCATTGATAGAATAATTGAAGCTGAATTACTAGGTTCTGGAACAGGACTAATATATGGTGGGAACCTTACTGAAACGGACAAAGACATTCTGGCAAATAGGGATCTTTTTGTCATTAAATCGCCTAGATCAGAGCTTTATTCTGGAATATTTGAACCCAATGTGTCTGATTTGCTTGGAAGGGGTATGAAGGTTTGTCTTGGATCAGGATTTCTCGATTTTTATGTGCAGAATGAAGTACAAGCACTAATACTGGGAGAAAGACAATCAAAGCACTTTTCACAAAGAGTGCTTGATTACGAAGTTCAAAAATTACTTTTTACAAATAACTACAAATTACTTGAAAAGCATTTTGGCAAAGTTTCCGGTATGCTTCGCGAAGGTTATCCTTCTGACATTGTATTCGCCAAAAAGAAGAATGATTTTTCATGTCTTGAACTGATAAATACAAATTTTACTTCTTTCATGAATAACATTCTGAAAGCTTTTGATATAACTGATGTGTGGAGCAACGGCGATAAAGTACTTAGTAATGGCAAACCAACGAAATTTTCAAAAAAAGAGATCAAAGATATTTATAAAAATGTAGAATTGTTCGATTAATATTATTCATTTTCTCGCTGTCTCAAATGAACATCGATTGAATGTTTAATAGAAGTAGCTCTTTTTTCTCCAACACCTTCAACCTCCTTTAATTCATCTTCAGAAGAATTAAAGAGCCTGGAGAGAGAACCGAATTTTGCGCCTATATTTACAGCAACCTGCATAGGAATTTTTGGAATTTTCTTTATAAATCTAATGCACCTGGATTTCACATGAACTTCCACAGCTTGAGAAGCTGAAGATAATTCATAATCCAGTGTTCTTCCCAGAGTTACAAGATTTGATATCTCCTTCTGGCTTAATGAAAGCATTTTTTCCAGAATTTCACTGGCTTTGTCAGATTGAATAAGCTCTTTATTGAAATCCAAAATCAAATATTGAAGTGATTCTTTAATGCCAGATACAATTTCGGATAGTTGCATTTTAGGAACATTGCCATAATCACCCAATTCGATAATTGTGTAATCAGCTTCTTCAGATATTTTCAAAGCCATTAAACCTTTTTGCAGGGTCTCAAGCACGTCATAAAGCATTAAAACATTCTCTTTCTCAAGTTTATCGAGTTCATCAAGAGATCTGTCAAAAACCATGCTGTATTGCTCCACTGTTCTTATGAGTTGACTTACCTTTGGGAGAAGGAGTTCCAGGGATTTTAGAGCATAACTGTTATTACCCAAGAACATCGTTATGGTTTTTCGCCTTTTTGATACAGCTATAAGCAGATTCTTGGTTTGTTTTGCCATTCTTTCGGCTGTCCTGTGTCGCATACCAGTTTGAGAAGTTTCGATATTCTGATCAGGTACAAGTTGTACATTTGCTGCAATTATTCTTGACATATCTTCACTAACAACAATTGCACCGTCCATTTTGGATAACTCGTAAAATCTTTCTGGATTAAATTCAACATCTATCATGAACCCAAGTTGTACAAGATCCTTCACACTGTCAAAATCATCCACAAAGAATACTAGTGCACCTGTTTCTCCATCAACCACAAGGTCAAGGCCATATCGTATCATTGTCCCGGGAGCAACTTGTTTTATTTTCTCAAACATTTCGTCATGATAAACCATGTTTCCCCCCAATTACCCTTGCAAGTTCACCTATATTCGAGATTTCTCCCCCGGTGGGAGATAAAATATTTTTAAAACCTGAATCTTCTAATCTCTCTATGCGTCGCTCTGAAAAAGATACAGAGCGTATTGAGCCATCAAGTCCAATCTCTCCAAAAGCAGCCGTTCCCTGCTCTAAACTTTTATCTAGAAAAGAAGAGATTAGTGATGATGCAACTGCCAAATCGACCCCGGGATCAGTTATTTGTATACCTCCAACAACATTCACATAGATATCCATACTGTCAAGTGGTAACTTCGCTCTTCTGGTTAATACTGCCGATGTAAGCAATACTCTGTCCAATGCAATCCCGGAAGATAGTCTTCTCGGATTTCCATAAATAGGTTTGCTTACAAGAGATTGTACTTCTATCAAGAAAATTTTGGAACCTTCATTTACAGCTGTAATTATATTACCAGGTGCAGAGGAAAAATCATCTAGAAAAATCGTTGAAATATCCTGAATTTCATCAAGTCCATTTGATTTCATCTCAAAAACAGCAACTTCATCAGCAGGTCCAAAACGATTTTTTATCGTACGTATAAATCGAAAACCAGTTTTGTTCGTCTCAAAATATAACACTGTGTCGACAAGATGCTCGATAAGTTTAGGGCCAGCTATTTGTCCACCTTTCGTTATATGGCCAACGATAAAGACTGGTACATCTATTCTCTTCGCAATACCCACTATGTAATTTGTACATTCTCTAACCTGAACAACGCTACCAGGTAAAGATGCAACCTCAGGATGTTTCAATGTTTGCAAAGAATCAAATATAATCAGTGAATATTTTTCAACGTCAGTATCTTCAAGAAAATCGATATTTGTTGAAGTTATCACATCTATTCTACTAGTATTTTGTAAACTCAATCGGTCTGCTCTGAGTTTAATCTGCCTTAATGATTCCTCACCTGTCACATAAAGAACGTTTTTTTCGCTTGATATTTTATCTGATAGCTGTAGAACCAACGTGGATTTTCCTATACCTGGTTCTCCACTCAATAAGGTTACGCTTCCTGGGACTATTCCTCCGCCCATCGCACGATCTAATTCATCAAGTCCTGTACTGTATCTTAATCCTTTTCCACCAACTATTTTGTCTAATGGCACACTTTTAATGTCTTCTTTTTGAAATTCATTGCTCTTTTTGCCTTTGCTGGAAATTCTATAACTTACTGCGCTGTTCCAGGCCTTACAAGATGGACAACGTCCAAACCAAACTGGAGATTCGTAACCACAATTATCACAAACATAATACTGACTGCTTTTCTTGCTCATGTACTGGCGTTAACCTCTGTTTTTTTAGAATGTTTTCTAAAAGACAGTTTTTCACCTTTGATGGTAACGACAATATGATCATCTTCGTTGAAACGACCTCTGAGAAGTTCCTCTGAGAGTGGATCTTCAACATATCTTTGTAATGCTCTTTTTAGTGGTCTTGCACCATATACAGGATCAAATCCTTTATCAACAAGGAAATTCTTAGCTTCCTCGGAGAGTTCAATGGTTATCGTTTTTTCCTCCAACCGTTTCCTGATATCTCTCATCAAAATCTGTATTATTTGTTTTATATGTTCACTGGTCAGTTGATGGAAAACAACAATCTCATCAAGTCTGTTAAGAAATTCAGGTCTAAATGTCTTTTTGACCTC
>JASMTM010000230.1:0-3926 GCA_041694295.1 Petrotogales bacterium | reverse complement strand
TATGCTGCTTGAGGAACAGCAGGATATGCGAATCTGTGAGACGATTCGGATATGTGCCTGCGGCGGATAATTCCTAGAAGCGGGTATAAGGTTTGGGATTTAGGGTTAAGTAAGAGATAAAACACGCTCATCGGTTATCAAATGATAAGAGGAGAGAATGATTTAGAAGTTGTGAAATCACAAAAACTCACACGACTTACTATCATAAACTACCTTAAGTCTCTTTTTCTTTGATACTTCTTTATTGCTTTTTCTATGGTTATTGTTTTACGGAGCCAAAATCCCTTTTCATTAATTTGTTCAAGTATTCCCTCTGCCCTTTCAAACGTTAGCAGATTTTCACAATATGCTTTTGCCAATAAATATACAGTTCCATGAACTTCAACTTTTAGTTTTTTTCAATATTTCCTTGCTAGTTTATCGTCAGTAAAAACTATTGAGTGTTCATGAAAACTTTTCGCGAGTAATACGCAAGAAATTTCTCCATTACCAAGATTCAAATATGATGACACTTCTAATGAATCTTTGAAAAGTTTTATGTCTTCTGCATCAATTTCATTAACATCAAATTTTAGCTTTATTTTTTCGTGTCTTCTTGTTCCATAGAACTCTTTCAGAACAAAATTTGTTACTACTGTTTTTCTGTCATTTGTTATTTGTTCTAAAAGTTGGAGTTGGTTTATTGATGCGAAATTACTTAATACTGTATTATCCAGTATGTTCATTAATCATACCCTTTTAGTTTATCTATGACTTCATACCCATCTATTCCAATAATTTTCAGTAATTCAAGAAATTTCCCAACACTTATTTTTTCTTCTTCTAAAGCTTTGTAAGCCAGCGTCATATACTTTGTGCTTGTCCAATACTTTTCTCTGGTGCTCTCGTATAATTCCCCACTCAAATTAAACAGTTTCGCAGTGTGTTTTGGAGAAGCATTTAATAGTTTCTCAGGTATCTTTTTTTTATTCATCACCTGTTTCATTCTCACCAGCGCCGCCTGGAAACTTATACGGAAATAAGAAGAAACTTTCATAACTGTTATTATGTCAATATCTTTAGAATCAATTTCCTGAAGAAACTGGATTACTTCGTCATGTGGCATAAGAAATGCGGAAGCAAATGTATCAGCCTCTTTTTCAATTTTATCTTTTACAGCTGAAATATTGTCAATATGTTCTGTAAACTTGTGTAAATACAGGTGAGCTAATTCATGACAAAGTGTAAAATTCTGTCTGCCCAAAGTTTGAGATGAGTTAATTATTATTACTTTTGAATCATTATGCTGGCATGAAGCTCCTGACAATGAATTCATACCAAATGGATAATAAAAAAGGTAATGCCTCTTGTTTTCTAATATTGTTCTTAACTCATTTTCATCAATTGGACCTGCTGTCAGTCCTAGTTTGTTTCTGATCTTTTTTGCTTCTCCTTCAATCTCTGCTTTTATCATTGACCAGATCCTCCAGAAAAAATATATTATTCATAATTTTGCTGATTTTCTCCAAAACCGCCCTGGAATTTTTATCGAGTTTGCCAGCATCTCTAAATAAGAACTGAAATTTGTGTTCCTGCTTTTTAATACCCAACAATTCTTCAGGTGAAGCCTTATATAGTTTTGACATTTGAAAAAGCAAATAAGGATCAAGCTTTCTTTTTCCATTCTCGATTTTTGAAAGTATGGTTCTTTCTATATTTAAGTTTTCAGCTGCTTCTTTTTGACTAAGTCCGGCTTTTTCTCTATATTCTTTTAAATTTTTCATTTCTCTCCCTCCCATTTCTATTATAGCACTATTTTATATTTTTATATATTATTTGTGATATTTTATCACACTTTCTTATTTCACAGTTCAAATAATGCAATCAATGAATTAGAAATACGATGTGCGTGTAAAAAACCGTCCAACACTTCGTTTCGTCCAACGACGCTATTTAAAACACGTCCAACGTTTCACTTGGTCCAGCACTCGCCTATCGGCTCGTTTCGTCCAACGCTGACGCTTCGTCCATCGACTGATTCAAAGAATCAGAAAACGTTGTCGGTTGTACGTGGTTGGTTGTGGGTTGTACGTAAGTTCAAAAACACTAAACCATTGATTTGCGCGTTATAATACAACGCGGATATGCGACTTCGTCGGTATAACTAAAAAAGTGAGTTTAGGGTTTGGTATTCTGTTAAGCAAGGAATATAGGACGGCGGGTCTAAAATGATGAAAATATAGTTCATGTATTTTTATAGAAGTAATTATTAAACTATCTATTAGAGTTGGATTATAACGGTGTTATAATATTTGTGAACCTTCTATTATGTGATATTGGGAGGGATGTAATGATAGAAAAAGCTAATCTCCAGAAAAATGCCATTTTATATGCAATTGAGAAGTATCCAGGCATCGGGAGAACGAAGTTGATGAAATTTGTTTTCTTTACTGATTTGGTTTGGTATAACATCTATAATGAAACCTTACTTGAAGATGAGTATACGCGTATGCCCCGGGGTCCAGTCCCAGCGTATGGTTATTCTTTAACAGAGAATTCGAATGAAAATTTTACAGTAGAAAAAGTCAGTCTTGATCCCGAAGTAACCAAATACAATTTTTCTTTAAAGCATAGCGCCTCACGTGAAGTTTTTAATGATGCAATGTTGAAGTTAATGGACTCTGTTATTAACCTTTTAAAGAGACATTCTGTAAAGAATATATCAGAGTTCTGTCATAAATTTAGGTTGTGGAAATTATCAAAAAACGGATATAAGATACCTAAAAAACTATTTAAACTTAATAATAAAGAAATTGAAGAAATAGAAGCCTTAACTGCTTTTTCTGAAGCATCGCAATTATCTAAGAAAGCAGAAAGTGATTCACGTAATAAATCGGCAAATTCACCTGAAGATGCTATCCCTGATGAGATTATAGAATTACAAATGGAAGTTTTAAATTCTGAAGACTGCTAAGGTGTTCTGATGTTAAAATTCGGCGACGTCTACTGGCTCGATCTTACAAAACACACGTCTCCATCCAAATCGACCATGAAATCCAGTCATCCTGTTGTAGTCATTCAAAATGAAAAACTCTTTTCTAATAAATACGATAATGTTATTGTTCTTCCTGCTACATCTTTTAGAAAGAATAAACACTGGGACGAAGAAACACAAGATTTAAAATATACTTTCCATTATCTTCTTAAGACAGATAGCTATCCAAAATTACGTAATGATACAGTTATCAAATGCGAGCAGATTTTTACAATTTCTAGCAAATTCTTCTCTGAACCTTTGTTCACTCTTCAAAACAACGATATGAGAAATATTCTAACGAAAGTTTCTTTGGTATTAGGATTTAACAGAATAAGATAAATTCACGAGAAAGAAGCCGAAAGTAGAACACGTCCACCGTCCAACACTCGCCTGTTAGCTCGCTTCGTCCAACACTTCGTTTCGTCCATCGACTGATTCAAAGAATCAGAAAACGTTGTAGGTTGTACGTTGTAGGTTGTACGTAAGTTCAAAAACACTAAACCATTGATTTGCGCCTTGAGGAGCAGGCGGATATGCTGAGCGGAGCTCAGGATTTGCGCGTTATAATACAACGCGGATATGCGACTTTGCGGATAGTAAACTAAGAGTTCGATTCTAGGGTCTGGGGTTTAGGGTCTAGTAAAAACGAAAGAAAATTCAAAGTCAAATGAAAACCTTCCCCCTACTTCGCAGGTACTTTCCTCAAGGAAGGATTTAAGTGAAAAACGTTGTCGGTTGCTAGTTGTTCCTTGTACGCAACTTCTGTATTAGCTTATCTTCAAGCGCCTCTCTTGGAGCTTCTTGTATTATCAGATCAAGCCTCTCTCTTCGATCGGCTTTTGTTTGATAGTTATCTGGATTTTTTGTATATACTGGGGTTATTTCATCGAATAGTTTAGTTAAACTGGGT